>JBAZRU010000155.1:3082-11978 GCA_041662805.1 Candidatus Hydrogenedentales bacterium
CCCTGGGTTGTCTCCGTATTCGATTTGCATCCCATACTGGATTGGGAGCCGCTTCGTTTAATGTGCTACCGTGAGATTAGCATACATTGACTGTAGGTACGTCGGCCAGAAACCATGAGGCAGGAGGTTACGGCATGAGACGCATCGTAGTTGGGGCACTCTGCCTACTCGCAAGCACGACCGCATTGGCACTTGAGTTGGACAACGGCGCGCTCGCCGTAACGCTAGGCTATTCGGAAGAAGGAGCACCAGGCATTGCGGCGATCAAATGGTCCGCTGGCTGGTCGGCAATTCTTCACGAAGAGCAAGGCGAGGTTGAGGGCGTAGCGTGGCAACTCGCCGACGACCCCGTGTTTCTGCGGGCAACGGCGACATCCGTGCGGCCCGATGGCTTGCAGGAAACGCGCGTCGTCGAACTGGCAAAACAGGGGACGCTCCTTCGAACCTACGTCACGCTGAACAATCCGGGGTCCAAGGAAGTCGCCGTGGCGACCTATCCCGTGTGGGAGGGGAATTGGTCGCTCCCCAAGAAGAAACGATCCTTCACCAACTGGCGCGCCCTCTCGTTTGAGCCCTATTCGGTGGCGTTGGACAAAGGGTCGAAGTTCGAGATAGGCAGCAGGCTCCACAGTTCCGACGATATCGAAAAGGGCGTCAATCCCTATTGGGTCGTCTCGGATGGCAAGACCCAACTCTACTTCGCGTTGGCATGGTGCGGGGGGTGGCGCGCGAAGATTTCCGGGACGGACAATTCACTCACCTTCAAGATCGAGTTGCCCAAGAATGAGACCCAGTTGAAATTGGCGCCGGGCGAGTCGATTGCGGGACCCATCGCCGAACTCACCATCGTCCGCGAGTCCGAGGAGCGCCTGAGCAGGGCATCGTGGCTGGCGCAACGCTGCGCGCTTGCGGGAGCGCTGTACGGCGGGCCCGCGCCAAGCTATCCGTTCACGTACAACCACTGGTACACGACACGCTTTTCGGTCGACGGACCTTTCTTACAGCGTCAACTCGACAACCTCGATCCATACACCTTCGACTACTTTCTAGTGGACGCGGGCTGGTATCGATGCGTGGGCGATTGGACGCCCGACCCCGCGAAGTACAGCGAAGGGCAATTCGAGGGGATCCTCGCCGCGGTTCGCCAGAAAGGGCCGCGGGTGGGCATATGGACCTGCCCGCAGTTCATGAATGTGCCCAAAGACGTCAAAGAACTCCCGAAGGAAGTCGATCAGCCGGGGTTCTACCGGAAGTTCATCGATGGGCATCTTATCGACATGGCCGGCACGGATTTCACCGCGTTCTTGCTTGACCACGTGGCCACGATGCGCTCGCGCTACTACGCCGACTGGTGGAAGTACGACCAGGACTTCTTCACCCCGGAAACGCGCCACGGCGTCATGAAGAATGTCGTGGCACTTCAGAATGCCCTCACGGCCGTCCGCGCCGCGCAACCCGATCTGATGATTGAGGATTGCCAAAGTGGGGGACGCATGCTCAACGAGTTCACGTTCATGATCGCGCAGAATCAGTGGATCCGCGACGGCGGAAGCACGGGGCCCAAGCATGCCAAAGCCATTTTGAGAGAGGCCCTTGGAGCGCTCTATTTCCTTCCCCCCTGGACCTGCAACCGCTGGACGAACAACCCCGACCAGAACGACCCCAACGACGACGCGTTCACGCGGATGTACTGCCGAAGCGCGATGCCGGGGACGTGGGGGCTGGTGGCCGACCTCGCCAAGATTCAACCGCGGCAACGGGACGTCATCGTGGCGGAAGTCGCGAACTATCGCCGTCTGTCGCCGTTCAAAGCGAGCTATGTCTACGATGTTCTCTACCCGCAGAAGGACGCGCCCGCGGCGGGCATCGTCTACTACACGGCCGATGGCAACGGAGCGGCGGTGCTGCTATGCAGATGGGATGCGAAGGGGGCATTCACGCAGACAGTCGACCTTCCCGGCTTGACGGCTCACGGCCACTATCGCGTGACGGATGTGGATCGGGAGGCGGCCTTCGATGCCTCGAACATGCCGGGACGCCGCTTGCACAAGGAAGGGATTGCCGTTGATTTCGACGCGTCGCGTCAGTCCGCATTGATCTTCATCGAGCCGGAATAGGCGGATATCGCTATGCGCCCGTGGAGTTGGCGCCCGAACGACGTCCCGCGAGTCTTACGAGAGCGGCGGCAGCGATGGTTCCCGCAAGCGTGATTGCGACCCCGGTCAGCGCGTAGATGACTCGGCGCACTTGCCTGCTCTCAGCCGCACCGGTTGCACACCACCGCGCGAAGTGCTCGCAATTGTTGCGGACAGGATGGTACGAGATTTCGTTCAGACGGCTCTCCGCGCGCTCGATGACCGACTCCGCATCGAGCGAAGCGACATGCCGGACCGTTCTGACTTTGCCGCCCTTGGCGAAGTCCTCGACACTCGTCCGGCGTATCGCCGCGTTGCGATAGTTGGCGGGCTCGCCGGTGAAGTGAATGACAGTGCCGTCGCCACAGTCGATGCCGTGGTGCCAGTACCCAAGCCGTTTGACGCGTATGTGATCGCCACGAGACACTTCGTTTACTCCTACGTCAGACCGGACTCACTCGAACCTGCCCTCGTGACTTGCGTCTTCGACGGGGCGCTTTGACGGCCTTCACCGCGCGGCCGTTGTTGCCATCAACTGGTACGGACGCCAGGTGAAAGGCAAGAATCCGATACACCTCCGGATTGAACACAAGCCCCACGTGCGTGCCCGATACTTCCACATTGGCTTCCGGGGCATCGCCCACGCAGACTCTCCAATCCACGATACCATCCGACTTGGTGTAAACGGAAAGCTGCCGGACGGCCGTCGGAAAATCTTCGCGCCATGTACACGCAAACCCGCACGCGCACCGGCTCGTGTAGCAATCCTTGTCGATGTGCTCATGTCGCGGGCGCGCGATGCGATGATTGATGCTCCAACGCACCAATTTGCTCGTCGACAAGACCCACGGATGGACGCGCACCCCGCGATAGGGGGACGCCAAGGTAACTACCGATTCCGTCAGTTCCGGATGGTTGGTCGCCACCCCCCTGGCGAGCACGCCGCCGAAACTGTGCCCCACCAGGTGAACCTTTCGGCCCGTCTCTTTCCGTGCGCGACGGACAGTCTTCAGGAGGTGGTCGGTCAGGATGTTTGGGCAATCCGCGTTGTGACCGATGCGCGACATGTAGGGGCTGTACCCGATTCGGCAAAGCCAGAGGTATAGGTCTATCAGGTATGCGTCCACGGCCAAAAAGCCAGGGACCAAGACCACGGGCGCGCCGTCGCCATGGGGAATGCCAAACCCATAGTACGCCTTCGAAGCTTTGAGACGCAGCCAATCGGCCCCCGCAAACGCCTCGCGCCAGATGGGGACATCGACGGGTTCATGGCCTTTGACGACTAGGTTTTTGCTGCCCGGCATGCCTGCCAGTGCCTCCAGGAAAGTGTAATGGGTGTACAAACAGCTTTGCGTCAACGGAGTATAGCACACCCCCGATCCGCACCCTTCTCACTTCTCAAGCGGATATGGGTCAGAGAAAATGCGGCACCTCCTCGCCGCGAAGCATGGGGCTTACGGGATTCAGATTCAATGCTCTGCAATCCCTCTATTTCCTAATCTTATCTTTGTCATCTTCGTCATCTATGGATGAATCTCTTGTTCCCCCCGGCCGTTCGGCGATATCCCAATACACTCCTCGTGACACCCCCTGATCGACAAGACGACTCGGGGACACCCCCTGTTTCTCCCAATCGCCCCACGCCGATCGCCGCTAGATACTCCGTGCTGCCGGTCGTGGGGAAGCCGCTCTCGGCTGCCAGCCCGGTCCGCGACGTAACCCTTGACGACCGACCGTCCGGTATGTTGGAATGATGGATAGCTGTATAGGTGTTTCTTCCGGCCATTGTTTGAAACCCGTGGGTGACGGAAGATGTCCCAAGAAACGTTGCGTCGTCGTCTTTCCGCCATGGATGCTTTCTTTCTCTATATAGAGACTGAAGAGCAGCCCATGAACGTTGGCTGTGTCGACATTTTTGAAGGCAAGATTCGCTACGCGCAGTTCGTCCGCAACATCGAATCGCGTCTGCACTTGATCCCGCGTTATCGGCAGATTGTGATGCCTGCCCCGTTGAATATAGGTATGCCGACGTGGGAATTCGATCCCAATTTCGATATCCGCAATCACATCAAGCGGGTGAAGCTCCCCGCGCCCGGCGACGAAAGCCAGTTTCACAAATTGGCGGGCGAACTCTTCTCGGGAACCCTGTCGCGCGAAAAGCCTCTCTGGGAAATCCATCTTGTCGAGGGCTTGGCCGGGAAATGCACGGGCATGGTCGCCAAGGTGCATCATTGCATGATTGACGGCATCGCCGGGGTCGGCTTGATGAACATCATCTTCGACGCGTGGCCCAATCCCGAGAAGACCCGCAAGAAACCTTACAAGCCCGCCCCGTTGCCTTCAGCGTCGCAGCTTCTGTACGACGCGCTATGGGATGGGGTGAGTGAGAGCCTGGAGCATTGGTCCAAATTCCAGAAGAGCCTCGTCGAGTACGGGGGTGGAAAGGATCTCAAGGAGGTCTTGTCCAGCGTGAAGGAATTCGGTTTGACGATGAAAGATTTCCTGTCGCCGATTTCGCGCTTTCCGTTCAATAGGCCATTCAACGGCAAGCGAATCGTCGCGGGCCGCAGCTTCTCCTTCGCCGAGGCCAGGGAAATCCGGACCGTCTGCGGCGGAACCGTCAACGACGTAGCCCTGACCATTGTCAGCGGAGCCGTTCAGCGTTACCTCGAATTGCACGGCGAATCTCTGCGCAAGCAGACCGTCCGTATCCTTGTCCCGGTCAACATTCGTCAGGAAGACGAGCGCGGGGAGATGGGAAACCGAATCTCCTTTCTGCCGGTTGACGTGCCCCTCGACATTCTGGACCCGGTCGAGCGGTTGCGAATCATCGCCGAGACGACGCAGCACCTCAAAGAGTCCAAGGTTATCGAGGGAATCAGCTTGATGTTCAATGCCTTGCAGGGAGCGCCGTCGCTCCTGCAAACGCTGGCCTTGACCAATGCGGCATCTTCGAGCGGGCAGTATTTGCTTGGCCTCATGGCCCAGGTTCCGCCATCGCACCTGATTTGCACGAACGTGCCCGGCCCCCAGATTCCCCTCTACACGGTGGGGCATCAATTGCTGTCTCATTATTCGTTGCTTCCGGTCGCGCTGGAGATGGGTATTAGCTGCGCGGTGACGAGTTACGATCAGCGGCTCTACATTTCCATCATCACCGACGCGCAAGCCGCGCCCGATGCCGACAGGTTGATGGAATTCATCGCGGACAGTTTTTATGAATTGCGCGTTGCCGCCGAAGTCAAAGAGCGGCATTACGTGGAGATTCCCAGGGCTTTCAGGCCCGCTACGCACGCTGTCACGCGAACCGCCGCGCTTGCAGTTACGCCAGTACCGGTGGGTCGCCCGGCAGTCGTTTGACTGAAATACAAAGCGCCGCGGCGGTTGTTGAGTTGACCCATCGCGGCGCGAATGAGCTAAATCTCGGGAGGCTGATTCCCGGTGGCCTTTGCGGCAGGCTTCTTCGCCTTTGCTTTGGCTTTGACTTTGGCCTTCGCCTTGGCTTTCGCGGGCTTCGCCTTTGGCTTTGCCTTTGCCGCCTCTTTCTCCTGAACGCGCTTCAGGTATTCGGAAATCAGATCGAAGCTGCGGTCCATCGTCTTCTTGAAGTCGTTCCTGCTGCGATTGACCGTCTTGATCCATTCCTCAACGACCTTCTTGCCCTCCTTCGGCATCCAGTTGGATTTGACGGTCAACTCCTCAATCAGCTTCTCCGTCTGCTCTTGCAGCACGGAGAACACGCGAATTGTGTTGTCGAAGGTCGTCTTCTGGAAATCCACCAGATTCAGGGCTAGTTTTGTCGCTTTCCGAACTGTGCCATCGCCCAACGCCTTGACTTTCTTCTGCACCGCTTTCTTCTGCTTCTTTGCCGTGAACATTGGAATAATCACCCCCATCTTTGTTGCCGATCCGCTCTTACCACTTCGTGACTTGCGCTTCACTTCCGCCATAACCGCGAACCTCCTTTCACAGACTCAGGGGTATCCCTGTCCGGGAAAAGTATAGCACAGAATCTGGCATTTCAGGGGGCGTTACTTCATGGCATGTGCGTTGGCATGTGGTGCTACTTATCAAGCGGGGAAGCATCAGACGACTCCTGCAATAGCGTCGCAAGGGCCTCTCCCGCGCGCGCGTGTCCCTCCACGGAAAAGTGCACGCCGTCCACGAACATCGCGGGGCCGGCCTTCAATCGCTCCGCAAGATCAACCCAGGGTATACCACTTTGCGTCAGCGCGGTTTTGATTTTATCTACCGGCCCGTTTGCCGATGAGCCTGCCAACACTGGGGACAAGACCACCAGGATCCGAGTCGACTTCGAAAGTCCCTTCTTGAGATTGACCAACGCATCGACATTTGTATTGACTGCCTCAAGCTCTGTCAGGTCGGAGGTCTTGGAGCTGGTGATAGAAGAAGGCTTAAGCAGGCTGCATCCGGTTCGTCGATACAGCTCGATTTCCGCACCTTCCAGCGCAACGCAAAGCGCAAGTGCGGGAGTGGACTTGGGGAACGCCGCGCTGTCTCGATTCAGTGTTACCACCGGCGGACGCACGAAATCGCGAGGTATCGCATACACGAGGACCAAATCGGATTCCAGTTCGCTTAAACGGCTCTGGTACAGCTTGGCCATTTGACCTACCGAATACCCATTCACTCCCGCGTTGATAACCTCGGTGCCGGGCACTGTTCGCTCCAGTATCGAGGTGAAGAGTTCATCTTGATGAAGCCGGATGCCTCCCCAGGTAACCGAATCGCCCAGAACAAGAATGCGTTTCAGCGCAGGATTCTTCGTGTCGAATGGCCGCGAATCGCGGACTCCCCAGCGATTGACGGTAATCGTATTGGAGAAGTACCGGACCTCTTGATCTTGCCGCAGCCGGTATCCGCACGCTTCATCGTCGTCATAGAGAATGGGGGAGCCCAGACCCAGCGCGCGAAGCGCAACTTCCGTGAGCACTAGCGTCAGGACTGATATGAGCAGTGCAGCGCGGACCCCGCGGCCCACGCGCGACAAAAAACCGCCCCCAACGTGGACCGGTGGGGGCGGCGCGATTTCGTCATTGGGCGCGGTGCTGTTCATGGTCCGCGTGTGCGTCTCAGCCCTTCAATGCGGCCGCATACGGCAACTGATACCTGGAACGCTCCACGACTCCCACATCGGACGGAGTCGCCGGGGCGAGGCGGATCGTGTAATCCCAGGGAGCCGGTTCAATGAGATACTGCGGCAGCGTAGCGGGGCCGCAACTGCCATTGCCGAGGCCCGAAGTCGCCCAATCCAAGTGAACGGTGATCGTGTCCGAAGGCATCAGATCGAAGGGATGCGCGGCTTCGGTCAACGATTCGGTCGTGAACGGATGCGCGGTGAACTGAAACGCCGGTGCGCCAACTGCGCAAAGGCCATAGTAATTCACATCCGTAAATGTTGCCCACACTACGTCCGTTCGGTTCCCGTATTCCTGCGGTCGGGCGTATGGCAGATTATCCGGGGCGACGATCTCCTCGAATACGCCCACGGGCGCCCCTTGTTTTCGGTCCGAGTACGACTCGTGCGGCCCTCGGCCGTACCAAGTCGCGTACGCGAAACGCTTGGGAAGAGACAGGCTCAGTCCGACCCTCGGCAGATCCGCCAACGGACCCTCGGGATTCCCCTCGAATCGCAGGGCGACTTCGCCGGTTCCATAAATAACGTACGTCATCACGCAGCGGAACTGCCCCTTGGCCTTGGCCCCTTTCAACGTCATCTCAATCACTCCGCGCACCTCCTCCGGAGATGGCTGGACGAAATAGACGGTGGTCACCTCTTTCAGCATTTGATGGTAGCCGGAGTCGCGCCAACGCTTTTCCGCGCCGCTGATGCGGTCGTTGTCGGTGGGCGCCCGCCAAAAGGACGGCGACGGCCCCTTTGCCAACAGCTCGTTTTCCCCGACTCGCCACGTCCGCAAGCTTCCACGCAATTGATCGAACGTCATGCGGAAGTCTTGCCCTTCGACGATGGTGACCCCCTCCGCCTCGCGAAGGTTGAGGGAGGGTATTTCGCGATTGGTCATGACGGGATGTGCATCAGGGTTGGGTAGTTCGAACTGCGCCCAGGCCACCTCGTGACCGGCATTGGCCCACGTTGACGGTTGGGACAGAATAAATCGCACGGTAAGGTCGTGCTTCAGAGCAGACGTTTTCGGCAAATTTCCAAAAGGAATGGTAATTCGGGTCTTCGCGCCCGGCGCTGTGTCCAATGCAGGCACGACTCCTTGTGCAAGCACCCCCTCGTCGGTGCTCACCAGCCACTCGCATGTAAGATAGGAGAGGTCGAGGAAATGGTGGCGGTTGGTAATCTCAAGCGTCCCAGTCTTTGCGTCGAGCAATTCCAACGCGACAGGCTCGAGGATCTTCTTGTACTCCCAAAGCGCGGGGTGAGGCGTGCGGTCGGAGGCGACAAGACCGTTGAAGCAGAATGTCCCGTCGCTTGGGTTTTCCCCCAGGTCGCCGCCGTACGCGAACCATTCGCGTGCTTCCACCGTGAATTCATTCAGGTCGAGCCACAGCAACGCATCCTTGGGCTTGCGGGCTGCGCCGTCATTGAGTTCGTCTTCGGAGAGGGCGTACCTGTACATCCTGACATCATCGATCACTCCGCGCATCGTGCGAAGCAACTCCGGATTCCGTCCGATGAAGACCGGATGCGGACTGAAGTCCATCGTCCCTTCGTGACTCTTTTCCGCCGCGAACTTGCCATCGAGGAACAACCGCAACGTCTCGCCATCGTA
>JBAZRU010000156.1:0-11935 GCA_041662805.1 Candidatus Hydrogenedentales bacterium
TCCTCATCAAGCGCATCGACCTGCCGCTGGATTGGGCCGCACAAAAGACCCTGCTGGGTTTCAGCCTTTAATGAGCTTCATGAGGTCCGTTTGGGGAACGGCCCGAGACGCGAGCTGGCCCCGCGAAGCCCCAACCCAGACCGCCAAAAGCCCGAACAGAGAAATGACCTCTACCGTTCCCACAGACAACCCGAAGGAGTGGCTTCTTAGCTCTGGTGAGTGTGCGGAAATCGCGCGTTTTATGGGGAAATTAGGGCGTTGCCCGTGAGATATGGCCACCCACACGGGTATGTGGCGGAAGGGGGGAGACGTTCCGCCATATTACCGATAAAGCTATATAATCCTTGAAAATAAGCCGAAATGCGCCCAATCTGTGTGTGGACAGAGTGTGTGGATGGGGCTTTTCGTGTACCTTGTCAGGCGAAAAAATACGTGGTGGGCGATGCACGACATCCCGCGCCCTTTGCGCAAGGTGTTCGACGGGCAGGCCCGCTTCGCCGAATCCCTAAAGACCTCGGACAAATCCATCGCCAAAGCCAAGGGTGCGGTGCTTGAGGCCGCATGGCGGAAGCGTGTCAACGAGGCACAGAAATCCGGAGCGCGAGAGGACATCGGGGACATGGTGAAGGCCTTGTTCCCCGAGGACGTTCAGGAACTGGTTGCCAACCTGGTTCGCGCCTATATGGCGGCGGCACCCGAGGAGAAGCCGGAATACCTCTCGGCCATAAACGAATATGTCCGTGAAGACGCGGTGCAGTGGGCGGCGATGAGTGAGGAGATACACGACTACAGCGACCCGCGCTTTCATCAACTCCCGGTCCACGATGAAGTGAAAAAGTTCATGGGCCTAGTGAAGGGTGAGAGGGTTCGTTTTGGCGAACACCTGGACGAATATATCGGGACGCTCAGAACCGTGGAGAAAACGAAAGACCTTCGTCGCGGTTCGATAAGAAAGCCTGCGAGCGCTTCACCTACATCAACGAAGTTAATCGTCGGGATGTGCAGCGGTGGGTCAATGAGCAAGCCCAAGAAGGGAAGGCCGCCAAGACAATTCGCCGCGTGATTTCCGAAGTGCGTGGGTACTGGTCGTACTTGCAAACGATCCAGGCCGCACCCGAGGAAGCGTTCCCATTCGACAAGCTCAAAGTCGAGAATGGCCGGAAGGTAACGCGGCAGGCCTTCGACCCGCTCGACGTGGTGAAGCTGCGCGCAGCGGCATTGACCTTGGACAAAAAGCGCGGGCAAGAGCTAGCCGACTTGATCGAACTTGCAAT
Organism: Candidatus Hydrogenedentales bacterium; assembly: GCA_041662805.1. Lineage (GTDB taxonomy): Bacteria > Hydrogenedentota > Hydrogenedentia > Hydrogenedentales > SLHB01 > JAIBAQ01. Next base: position 1,275 of record JBAZRU010000156.1, read on the forward strand.
GTACACGGGGTGCCGGATCGAGGAGCTTTGTGCCTTGAAGCTGGAACACGTCAACGGCGAAGCGATCAAAATCGTTGATGCGAAGACCGAGGCGGGGCTTCGAGACGTGCCCATACACCCAAAACTCAACGCTACCCTCGCTAGGTTGCGCGGAGAGCGCCGTAAGGGCTACCTGCTGGCCTCACTGACGGCCAACAAATACGGCGACCGCTCGGGCGCAATCGGAACCCGTTTTGGCCGTCTCAAGACGCGCCTGGGCTACGGTGAAGAACATGTGTTCCATTCCATCCGTAAGACCGTCGCCACGATGCTGGAGAACGCCGGGGTGCCCGAGAACGTCTCCGCCGACATACTCGGCCACGACAAGCCAACCATGACCTACGGGCTGTATTCGGGCGGCACCTCGTTGAAGGTCCGCGCGGAGGCTATCGGGCGTTTGAGGTATCCCGCTCCGCAAAAAGGCGATGTTGCCGCCAAGCCCGAGTCGTTGCTGACTGCAACGGGTGTTATCTGGTAAAAGGAGAAACACCGACGGGGGGGGTATGTCCGAAAACTTTGACTCTCTGGACCTTCCAGACACAGCAATCGAGCAGGCAAAAATGCTCCAGAATATGCTGCACGCGGTGGCGCGGGGTGGCGTCATGGACGATAAAATCTACGCGGATTTGCGCATGCGGTTTATGGCCGTCGAGACAAGGCAACTGCTTCCCGAATTCGTCCGCACTTGCAGGGATCGAGATCAGTTATGGGGATACTTCAAACAAGTGGCTTCAAATACTGGGGCGTACGAAGCCCGACGGAAACATATCTTTGAAGGATTCCAGCCGCTGCTTGATTACCTGGAAGGCGTTTCTGCAAGCCCTGCCGATCCCGGCATTTCCGAAGTGCTTGCATCCTTTGATGCTGACGGTGTTCACCGATCTTGGGAGCGGGCCTTGTCGAAACGTGAAGACGATCCAGAAGGCGCAATTACCGCAGCCCGAACATTGCTTGAGACAGTTTGTAAGCACATTCTCGATGCGGCAGCCGAGAGCTATAACAGCGATGATGATCTCCCTAAGCTGTATGGTAGGGTATCAAGAATTCTAAACCTTGCGCCGTCGCAACATACTGAAGAAATCTTCAGGGCAATTCTAGGCGGGTGTCATACAGTTGTGCAGAATCTCGGCACCATCCGCAACAGGATCAGTGACGCGCATGGGCAAGGGAGAAATCCTGTCAGACCCGCGCCTCGCCATGCAACCCTTGCGGTCAATCTAGCCGGAGCAATGGCTACGTTTCTTGTTGAAACTTGGCAGAGCCGGGAAAACGGCGGCTAACGATCAGAGAATCAGATTTTCCTGCCAAGCTACGGTTGGCTGTTAGCTCATCAATCCAAACGGACCAACCCTCCGCAGGGGCACCTGCCTTCTCGCCACTCCAATCGTCGGTCGCGTTCGAAACTTCTTTGAGCGCTTCGACATGATTGCTCAGTCTGTCAATTTCTTCATACTCTAGGTGCATGCCGCAAGCGAGCGTCCCGAACGCCCTCATCAAGTCGGGCAAGGCAGCTTCAAGCGCCGTGCGGCATTCGCCATCGGGTAGCGTCTCGATAACGTCGATCATTCGGTTAAGCCATGTCGCCGCGTTAGTGTAAGGCGGGTCTGTGAATACGTGCGGGGGTTCCTCGGCGCGGGCAGCCAAGTTTTCGATTACCATACGCGCTGTTGTTGCCGCACCATCCCAATACAAGCCGCCCTCTGCAAGCAGGGGGATGCTGTCCATCGTGTCAGGATTGCAATACCCACCGCCAGTGATTTTCAGATATTGCAAGTTCTCACCCATGATGAATCCGCCGTAGTTTCTAACGCCTACAATTCTACCATGTTTTCATCTCGGCATGAATCGCCGTTACCCACCTCTAGGCGTGAGGGGCAAAAATTTTCCGAGTGCGAATTTTCACGAGTGGTGGGCATAGGTATGCAATGTCATGTTCGGGCAACCCCAGGGGGCGCTATGGAGGCTTGTTTGTTGCATCGCGCTTCACGCAAAGGCCAAGAGACGTTGAACCGTTACCGCCTGCCACATTCCTCCCCGCGCAGTCGGGATGCATCGCTCGTTGAGTTCCTTAGCGATCCCATTGGCAGAGGTGACGCCTTCGGTGCGTATCTCTTCAATGATCGGCATTATATCGGCGGCGCGAGAGCGAGCTTTGTCAGATCGCATTTTAGCCGATTCCGCCCGCCCGACATCCGCGCGGCGCAAAGCGCCGGGTCGATGCCCGCCAAGTATTTTCCCTCTGGCCTTCGCGGCGGCGAGCGCGGCCTTGGTCCGGGCGGATATGGCCTCGCGCTCCTGCTGGGCAACAAGGGCCAGAATGCCAACCGTGAGCTTGTTAGCGTCCGGCATGTCGGCGGCTACAAAATCGACCCCAGCCTTTTCCAGTCCAAGAAGGAAGTGAGCGTCACGGCTTAGACGGTCGAGCTTTGCAATGACAAGCCGCGCCCCATATACACGGCACGAGGTGAGAGCGGCGTGAAGTTGGGGGCGCTTATCTTTTTTCCCGCTTTCGACTTCGGTGAATTCGGCGACCAGCTTCCACCGTCCGCCGTTCAAGTAGTCCTGAACCGCTTTTTTCTGCGCCTCTAGCCCAAGACCGCTTTGCCCCTGGGCTTTCGTGCTGACCCGGTAATAGGCGACGAATTTGCCGTTAGCCATAGCTTTACAACTGTATCCACGTTCGATGAACCAAATGTAAAGCTATGGTTCGGCACTGTCAAGACCCGTCTCTTCTTCGTCATCTTCGCTTGCTGTGACAGGCGAAGGGTCACCGTCATGTTCGATCTGCAACAAGCCCGCTTCGGCCATCTGTGCCTCTGCCAATCGTTCGAGGTCGGCGAGCGACATTTGAGAGAGGAGGGTCCGCGCCCCGTTGTCTTCGCTGCCGGTGCCGAAAAAATTGCCAGCTTGAAGCGCCAGTTGCGCCGCCTTCATCCGAACGCCGCCCGGCTGTGCTGGGTCTAGTAGGACTTCTTCGATAACGGACAGGGCGTTCGGGATCAGGGTTGTCTCGATCCTGGCCTTTAGGCGAGCGCGAAGTGCCAACTGCACGGCGGGTGTGCGTTGCAGGCGGTAGGCATACTGGCTGGCGAGGTGGGTCGGGCCATACCCGGCTTGACGGACGGCTTCGGTGGGGGTCATGCCGCGCGCTACGCCATCGATGAACGCGATCTGTCTCTTTGTCAAACTAGCCATGTTTCACTCCAAAAACCGAATGTGGTGCCATACACCCCAGCGTTGCCAATACGGCACCTGCCCAACCTTCGAAGTGGACAGAAGCGCAAACCGTTAACTCTATTCACCGTGCCGCCCTCAGTGCCGGGTCAAACGCATGTCGATAAGGGGCAAAAGCAGGCACGTCTTGGCGACGGTCGTCAGGTCGAACATGACGGTATCGAACAGGGGGCGGAGGTCTTCCCGCCCGTGCTTGTCGATCAGTTCGGCCAAGGTGATGCAGAGCGCGAAAGCGCTTCGAACGTACTCTGCGGTGGTCGGCTCATGTCGATGGCTGGTCATGTTCATGCTCCTTCAGCAGGCGGTTAATGGCGGAAACAAAGGCGAGAGGTCCGGCCTCGTCGCGCAGCAGGTAGACGCCCAAGCTATCGCGGAGTTCAGGTGGAACGCCCTTAAGTCGCCCCCCGCGAATTTCACGGCTCAGCCAGCCTTCCCGGTCAAGTTCACCGGCAAGCTGGTCCAACGTGTATCTGGCCCCAGTGACCGCAAGCGCCGGGGCCGACGGGGTGGGTGCGGGTTTAGGTATGGGCATGGAGGGATGCTTCGCCCTCTTGGCCTCCTTGCCCGCCGTGGCCGAAGGGCGGGGCCGCTTAGGCTCGGGGGGCAAGGGGTTAACAGGCTCCCAGCGGTCCAAAGGCCCAAGCCAGCGTTCGACTGCGGCGCGAGGGTCGGGGTGGCGGCTTGAGTCAACCCAAACGGTCCCGCCCTTTCGCTGCCCTTGACGCCTGTATGTAAAGCGGGACCAGTCCCAGTGCGAATGTGTGCGTTCTCCCAATAGAGAACCTACATTGGAGAAACGCACAGATTCACGCCCCCCCAACCGATCCAGAAGGGCGACTTCTTCTTTGTGATCGGCTGCCCAGCGGCGGTACGCCTGAAACCCACGGTCCCCAATCCCGAAAACATCCGCGAGAAGAACTGCGCGGCCCCTTCCATCGACTGGCACCACGCCCCGCGACAAAAGAAGCTCCGCCGGGCCTCCCGTGTCCATGAGGTCATCCCAGCCGGTAAGTTGGTCAACAGGGAGTGACAGGGGGGTGCTGGTGACGACAACGACCGTGGCCGGACTGGCAGCCCCCCGACGAACCCCGCGTACCCGACCAAGGGCCTGCTGGACCTCGGCTTCTCGGATCGACCGCAGGACCGCGTCTGCCTTGGGGTCGGGGTGGCGCGGGACAAGAGCACGGCGGCAACTGCCGTCTGACATGAGACGCCCTACCTCGACACGGGGGTAATACGCGCTGTCTTGCAGTCGATTAACGGGGACGCCAAAAATAATCTCGGCAAGGTCTTCGACTTCACGGGGCGGCGGCTCAGGGCGAGAAACGACGAGGGCCGCTGCAACGCCACGGAATTCGTCGCGTCCCCTGAGCGCGCCAAAATGCAATGTGCCGACGTTCGCAGGGACAAGACCTGCTTGGTGCAGCTGGTCGATGAATTTCATCGGCCCTATCATCAATACGTCAAATCGTTCTCCGTCTTTCGTCATCGCGCCCGCACCTCTGAACCGCTCCGCCATGACTTCGAGCAACCACGCGATCCTTTGCTGGTTGTGGCGCTGCGTCCGCTGGTTCTCCGCGCGAGTGAGGGGATCGACGACTACTTTGCCATATCCCACTGCTGTATCTTCCACCTGCCAAATGCTCTGGTGCGGTGCGGTCGAGCGAACATCGGCAACAAGCTCAAGATCAGGTAGCCATTGCCGCGCGATTTCAAGTTCGCCATCGGCGTCCAGGTACAGCACGTCCGCCCGAAGCCAGGCCTCCTCGATATTCTCCTTCCATCGAAGCGCCACGGCAGGTTGATCTTTGCGGACAGAGCAGATCGCAGACGGTCCAGCCGCGCCATCAAGCAAATCGGCGACAATACTGAGAAACCTTGCAATGCGTCGGACACGCGCGTTATTCGCTGCTATTCCAGAAATTGCAGCCCTAATTTCGTCGCAGGACATGCCCGGCGAAATCAGCTTGCCAGGATCGGTATGACACCGCCACATGAACCGCCGCGCCTCGCGGACTTCGTGTGCCAGCACATCGTGAAGAATTTCGAATAGCTCTCGGTCAAAACTCACACCGTGCGGCATTTGCGCAACAAATGAATGAAGCTCGGCCAAGACGGAGCGCAAACATTGTTCCCCAGCGCCTTCAAACTCCGTGTCTCGGCGCTGCGGCAACCAATTCTCGGGTCGGATGTCGTCAAGCGAAACCGTGTATGGCGTCGCGCCAAAGCCACACATCATCGCCCCCCAAGGAGCTTCGTCGATAACGACGATGTCGAAGTGCCGAGGTTGCTTCGCCTCGCCGCTTTGCGTCGTGACCAACGGGCGGCGCATGGTCTTGGGCGGCGGCGCGCTCAACATGGACGCGGGCATGATCCAACACCTAATGTCCTTGCGGGCAATCTGCTCCTGATAAGCGCAAGTGGTCGCGCCCGCAACAGCAGGATGGCGGGGACAATAACCGCGTTCACGGCTTCCGCAAAGGTCTTCGCGTTTTCCACCTGCGGCCTCGACAAGTTTAAGCGCGTCAAGTTGGGCGCACATCGTTTCTGACGGGTCGTTGGGGTTCGGCTGTGCGGTACCGCGCCATGTCACCGCAAGCGGCGATCCGGCAAGCGCGTTCAGGCGATATTCAATTCCGGCTGCCAGCCCATGTTCGGGTACGAAATATGCGATCCGGGAGCCCTGGTCATTGCGGAGTATTTCAACAATTCGACGGAGCGCGGCTTCGGTTTTCCCGATTCCGGTTCCGACGAAAAGCGCGGTTTGAGTCGTTGAGGGGTGTGTGAGTACGCCGTCGCGCTCAAAATCCCAAGCTCCGAGTGGGTCTTTGTCGCGTTGACCGTCTTGGATATACGCATCCCAAGCGGCGCGTTGTGTCTTTGTGTCGTTGCCCCAGCCTGCAAGCGCCGCCGTAACTCGCCCCTCGGCTTCTTCGAGTGTGGCGGTCGGCAGCGGGTGTTCAGGCGTCAGGGCGCTTTCTTCGCGCCGCTGCCTCATCTGAATGTCGCGGACCATTTCACCCACGTTGCCGCTAGTAAGGTAATGTCGCGCTTCGTCGCGCGTTCGCGCGTTGTCGCCGTCAAGAAATGCCGAATGCTCGATCCAATGCGCAATCCGTTCGCGCAGAATTTCGAGGTCGGCACTCGCGCCTTGCTCATGAAAGAATGCGCCGACGCCCGCGAGGATTTGTCGGCGGATGTTTCCGTTGACCCCGATCCCGCGCAGAAATCCTTCCCAGCCTTTGCCGACGCGCACGGCGTCGTCGGTGATCTTTACATCACCGCGCCCGACACCCGCCCGCTTTGCCCAAGTGCGCGCCTGTTTGCCCTGTTGCGAGAGCATGATTTTCAGGTCTTCTTGCCCCGGCAGGCGCAGGAAAACGGCGCTGTGTTCGCCCGCCAAGAGGAACGTGCGGCGGCCCGCGAACGGATCAACCAAGCCCTCCGATAAGATCGGGGCGGCGGTGTAGTGCGGCTGGACCGGGTTGTAAAGCGCAGGGTCAAGTAGCCTTTCGCCCTTGCTTTGGTTCCACCATTTCGCCCATTTGCGCGCTTCATCGCTTGAAATTGGCTGGTCTAGCCAATACCAAAGGTGAGCTTTGAAAATGTGCGGCGGAGCGGTCAAGCAAGCCGAGTTCGAGACTTGCACAATGACAGAAGCGTCATGAAACTCTGGCGGCAACTTGCTGACTGCAAAGCGCGCAGCGGCCTCGGGGTCTTGCAGAAAGTCGATCTCGGGCGACAGTTCAAGCCCGTCAATATCAAGGCACAGCCACGAGCGGGGCACGTCTTCAAAGCAACCGTCACCAGGATTCAAGCCAACGGTGCGCCGATTGACGTTGTGAACGCGATGCCCTGACTTTTCGTGCAAGAACGGAGCGCCGCGTCCCTCCGCAACATGCCCCCGAACGATTGCGGCCTTGGGCTTGCTCTCCAAGCGTTTCAAAAGGGCGATTAGTTCATCAAGGTTGCGAACTGCGAACGGCACCGCCCAGAACCTTTGCGCAGCGTCGTAGTCGGCGGTTTTGATTACGGCCCCCCCAGGGCCAAGGCCGAAGCACTTGGCAAGGCGTTTGCCCCCTAGCGCGCGCAGTACAACAAGGGTATCGCCCTTCGGCGGTTCGTTGGTCACGAGTACACTCCAGATTCAGACCGACGTGCGCGACCGAATAAGTGCATCAACTGCTTCGCGGGGCACGCGAACACTCCCCCCGAGCCGAACAATGGGAAGTTCCCTGGTTCGGATCATCCGCCAAGCCGTCGATGGCGAAACGGCCAGAAGTCGGGCGACTTCGGGAGTGCGCAAGAGAAGGGGAGACGATGAATCCGAGTGCGAAGTGTGCTGCATGGCGATGCCTGGGGCTGAGATTGTGGAAATACGCGGAAGCGTGGGTTTATTTCGGCGGAGGCGAGTCCGCCCGTGGTCATCGCTGTAGTCAGGCTAAGTAAGCTCGATTCTGTGTCAAGCATCTGTTGCAGGACTTATTCAGGAGCCGTCCAAAAATACTTTTGGAAAATCAAAGGGAACGTGCTTGTAACTAGCAGAAAACAAATGATTATTAATTGTGTTTGTGCGCGATGCGAAAAGGTGGCTGAAAGGGGAGGCGCATTCCATCCGTGATTGTCGTTTTGCCCCCTCACAGTTACACTGCCGATAAGCAGGGGGGCATTGCATGGCTGGTAACGAAGCCTTTTCCCGCGTCAAGATAGACGCGCAGTTGCAAGATGTTGGTTGGGCAATTTCGGACGGTAAATCTGTCCGCTTCGAATACGTGCTGCCCGACAAAACCAAGGCCGATTATGTCCTCTGTAACCGCCACGGCCACTCCCTGGCTGTCGTCGAGGCCAAGAAGGCGTCCATCAACCCTGTCGAGGCCGAGGGGCAGGCCCTGGCCTATGCTAGGCAGCTAGGCGTCCCCTTCATCTTCCTGGCGAACGGCGAAGAGGTTTGGTTCTGGGAATGGGAAGCCGAAGCCCACCCCCGCAAGGTCGCCACATTTCCGTCCCAGGAGGATTTGGAGCGGGGCGAGGCCCTGCGCAAGCTGCGCACTGATCCGATGACAATCCCGGTGGACGCCAAGATCGCGGGCCGCGATTACCAAAAAGCGTGCATCAACGAACTTTGTAAACAGATCAACCTAGGTCGCCGCAAGATGCTGGTCTCGATGGCGACGGGCACCGGCAAGACCCGCACCGCCGCCGCCTTTATCAAGCGGTTGTTCGAGGCGAATGTGGTCAGTCGCGTCCTGTTCCTCGTGGACCGCATTACCCTGGCAAAGCAGGCCGAAGACGCCTTCGCCGAACATCTGCCCGAATATCCCGCCTATGTGCTGCGTGGCGGGCGGCGCTTCCAAGATGAAAAGCGCATCACCATAAGCACCCTGCAAACCTTCATCGGCGAATACGCCAACCTGCCCGCGTCCTATTTTCAGCTTGTGATCGTTGATGAATGCCACCGTTCGATCTATGGCAAGTGGTCGGGCACCTTGCGGCACTTCGACGGTATCCAGGTGGGATTGACCGCCACACCCTGCGTACTGAACGACGCCGACAACCAGCCCGATCCCGAGGACGGCCAATTCATCCGCGATACCCTGCGGTTCTTCGAGGTGGACAGGCCGACCTATACCTATCCGCTCAAGCAGGCCATCCAGGAGGGCCACCTGCTGCCCTATCACATCTACCGGGCACTGACGGTCAAGACCGCCGCCGAAGGCGGATTCGAGGTAAAGCGGGACGATTTGGACTGGTCGGCGATGAGTGAAGCGACGAGGGCCGAATTCGAGACGCTGTTCAACGGGCAAGATAAGATCATGGTGGACCCGTCGGCGCTGGAACGAAGGTTTACCATCCCCGAGCGCAACCGAGCCATCGTGCGCGAATTCCGCCAAGTCTTGGAAAAAGGGTTCACCTGTAAGGATGGCGTCAAGCGCGCCCCCCTATGGGGCAAGACCATCGTCTTCGCGGTGACGAAGAAACACGCCGAGACCTTGGCCCATATGTTCGACCAGGAATTCGCCGACAAGAAGCCCAGCCCCCAAACCCGTTACGCCGATTTCGTGGTGTCGGGAATGGGCGAGGACGACACCGTGGATGGCTTCACCAAGATCAAGCGCTTCAAGGACGAAGCCTTTCCCAAGGTGCTGGTTAGCGTGAATATGCTCGATACAGGTTTTGACGCCCCCGAGGTGGTCAATCTGGTCATGGCGCGCTTTACCAAGTCCAACATTTTGTATCAGCAGATGCGCGGGCGCGGCACCCGTCAGGCTCCGCACATCAAGAAACCCTCATTTACCATGTTTGATTTCGTCGGAGTGACCGATTTCCACGGCGACAACGAGGACGCTGGCGAGGGCGGTTTCGTCATCGTCCAGAAGCCTCGCCCAAAACCGGAAGGACGCAAACTTCTGGTTCTGGACATTTTCGACCACATAGACCCCACCACCCGCGACTGGTTCACGCTGGATGAAAACGGCAACCTTGTTCGCACCGACGAGCAAGAGGCCAAGGCCGCCGAGTTGGGCCTGCGATTCGAGGCTTGGCTGGTCGGGCGTTCCTGCGACACAGAGCAAACACGCTGGCTTCGCATGATGGAAGCCCAAATCCGCGCCAATGCCGGGGTGATGGAAGAATTCCAGGCCTATCACTTCACGTTGCCGCCTTTTTCCCTCAATGGCGGTTACGCGCGCGCCAGGCAGGTCTTCGGCGACGAGGATGCGCTTAAGGAACTGCTTGCCAGCCTGAATGCGGCGGTGTTTCCTACGCCTCCCGGCAGCAGTGGCCCCGCACCGGAACAGCCCTCGGCGCATTGAACTAGGAAACCAGTATGTCCCTTACCCCCGAGCTTCGGCGCGGCATTGACCAAATCCGCGATTACCTTTTCGGTGGCGGTTATCCCGACCCCATGAGCAACGCCGAACAACTTTCCTTTCTGTTCTTTTTCTACCTTGTGGAAGGGATGGACGCCGACAACCAGATGCAGGCGAAGGCGACCAAGCGCAAGTATGCGTCGATGTTCGCGGGCGATTGGACGCTAAAAAACCCGCTCAACGCACCTGCCAAGGGGCAGGCCACGGTCCCCGCCGAACATTTGAAATGGTCGGCGTGGAAGGAACGGGCGGGCGAGCAACTGGTGCGCTGGGTCAGAGACGAAGTGTTCCCGTTCTTTGCCGAGGTGGCCGAACGCTCGGCCATGAATTTCATGACCGGTGCGCGACTGGGCATTGACGAGCCGACGGTGCTAGCCCAGGTGGTTGGGTTGATCGATAAGCTGCGGCTGGACGAGGCCGACGCCGACACCAAGGGCGACCTGTTCGAGTATGTGCTCAAACAGATCAAGCAGGCGGGCGGACTGGGCCAGTTCCGTACCCCCCGCCACGTCATCCGGG
>JBAZRU010000157.1:0-11876 GCA_041662805.1 Candidatus Hydrogenedentales bacterium
ATTGAGCATGTCCGCCGTAGCTATCCCTGCCGTACGCGCCGAGGTTACTAATGTGCGCGCATCGCAAGCGCGAAAATTCGCGAAACGCCTCCTGAAGATCGGCTCCGTAAAGGAAATTCGCGAAAACATGGCCGCTCGCTATGGCCAACGGCACAAAGACGACTCCCAGGCCGATACGTATGCGCTGGCCGATATCGAGTCGGATGCCGAACTGCAATGAGACCGTAATGCGCCGAATTTCAATACTAGGCTCGACCGGCTCGATCGGGCGCAGCGCTCTGGATGTCGTGCGGCACTACCCCGAACGATTCCGCGTCGTCGCGCTCGGCGCACATTCAAACGCAGACCTGCTCCTGCGCCAAATAGAGGAATTCAAGCCGTCGCTTGTCGCTGTCGCCGAACCGGAGGCCGGCAAGCGGGTGCGCGAAAACGCACCGCATGTGCGCGTGTTGACTGGCACCGAAGCGCTCGAGGAGATTGCAGCCGAGCCCGTAGACGTCGCCTTGTGCGCCGTGGTTGGGGCCGTGGGGCTGAAGCCTATCCTGAGGGCCATCGCCGCGGGTAGCCGCGTCGCGTTGGCCAACAAAGAACCGCTGGTCATGGCGGGGCCGCTGATCATGCGTGTTGCGCGAGAGCGCGGTGTGGAAGTACTGCCCGTCGATAGCGAGCACAACGCCATCTTTCAATGCCTGCATGGACACCGAATCGAAGACGTGCAATGTATTCATCTCACGGCCTCCGGCGGGCCGTTCTACGGAAAGCCGCGGGAATCCTTGTCCGGCGTCACCCCGGCCCAGGCTACGCGTCATCCCACTTGGGACATGGGCGCCAAGATCAGCGTCGACTCCGCGACGTTGATGAACAAAGGCCTTGAAGTAGTCGAAGCCATGTGGTTGTTCGGCCTCAGTGTAGACCAGATACAGGTCGTCGTCCATCCGCAGAGCATTGTCCACAGCCTTGTGGAATTTACCGATGGCAGTATACTTGCCCATCTGGGCTTGACCGATATGAAGTTCCCGATCCAATTCGCCCTGACGTGGCCTGAGCGCGTGAAGTCGCCCATGGGACGTCTCGACCTGACGACGATGAAGTCTCTCACGTTCGCGAAACCCGACTTCTCGGACTTCCCCTGTCTGGCCTATGCCTTTGAAGCCGCTCGCACCGGTGGCACCGCCCCCGCTATTCTGAACGCGGCAAATGAAACCGCGGTCGACGCCTTCTGCAAGGGTCGAATTAGCTTTCTCCAAATCAGTGAGACGGTGCGCGACACGATGGAAACCTGTTCCGTGTCGACGGACGTGACGTTGGATTCTGTGCTTGAAGCGGATGCCATGGCGCGCGAGCGCGCCACGAGCGCCACAAACGCCCTGGGAGTGTAACCCCCGAATGCTCTTCGATATCGCGATATTCATCCTGGTCTTGGGCGAACTCGTGTTCTTCCACGAACTCGGCCATTTCCTGGCGGCGAAGGCTTGCGGCATCTACTGCGAGCGCTTCAGCCTGGGCATGCCCCCGCGCCTCTTCGGAATCAAGTTCGGCGAAACGGACTACTGTATCGGCCTGCTGCCCATCGGCGGCTACGTCAAGATGGCCGGCCAGGAAGACGTGCCCATGTCCGACGAGCAACGCGAAAAAGAATACGCCGGGGTTCCTCGCGACCGTTGGTTCATGAGCAAACCCGTGTGGCAACGCATGATCGTGATCGTCGCTGGCCCGTTCATGAATGTGGTGCTCGCGCTCGTGCTATACGGCATTGCGACCACGATGGGCGGAACGGTTCCCGAGTATCAAGCCGACAATCGCGTCGGCGAGATCGTGGCGGATTCACCTGCAAGCACGGCCCCTCTGTATGCCGTCGCTGCGCCCGGCACGTCAATCGACCCGAAAGCAACCCCCGACGCCAACGGGTGGAAAACCGGTGACCGCGTTGTGTCGCTCAACGGCGATCCCGTCAAGAGCATCCGTGATATCGCCGTCGCTGCGGCCCTGAATCAGGGGCGCACGGTCATCGCGGAAATCGAGCGCACCGGGCTGGATGGGAAGACGACACGTTATCTATCGCCACTGCAATCCAAGTCGCCGGACGCGAAGCAACCCGCGCAGTTCGGCGTGGGACCCTTCTATACGGCCTTGATCGGCAGCCTTGTCGAAGGGATGCCCGCGCAGGCGGTGGGGTTGCAGCCGGATGACGTGATCACCAGTCTGAATGGAGAAAGAATAGACAGCGGTACATTCTCCAGGGCAATTACCAAGAATACCCATGGCGAAGCTGTAACGCTTGAGGTAGAACGAAAAGGCGAGACCCTCACGATTGTGGTCGTCCCCGAGATTGACGGCCGTTTTAAGGATATTCTCCTTAGCCCCTCGCCCGATTGGCTATCGCACATCGAGGACACCGACCCTCTGAAAGTGCAATACGGAAATGTGAAGTTCGCTCAGGAGACCGGCCTCAAATCGGGAGACGTGATCGCGGCCATCGACGGGCAGCCCGCAAACGCGGCTACAGTGAAGCGCCTCAAGCGCGAGGGAACTGCCGGGCCATTCAGTCTGACCATCAAACGCGGAAGCGGTTTTCTTGGAATGGGACCGGAGGTGGAATCCACGTTGGAAAACGTGAATCTGAGCCAGATCCTTCAAGCGATCTCCCCGGTGGACCTCAATGCAAAACCGGTTGTCAGAGCCGTTGGCGACGAAGTGAAAGAGAAATTCGGTCTTCAGCGTAAGGATATCATCGAAGAAGTCGCCGCACTCCCCCCGGGCGCCACGTTCAGCCCTGACATGAAGCTTGCGTTCGAACCGGCCTCCGCGGCCCTGCTCGACAAGCTTGAGAACGAGCCGCAAACGGCCTCGGTCGCGTTCAAGGTGAGACGTCCGGCCCTTCTTTGGGGCATTGTGCGCAAGGAAAGCACGCTCGTCGCATCGCTTCCCGTGGATCGGGTCGGTGCAATTGGCGTGCTCTTCAAAGAGAAGACGATTGACTACAAGGTCCCCGCCAGCCAGGTGATTCCGGAGTCGTTTCGCCTCTGCAAACAGGCGACTGTGCGAACCGTCCAGGTGCTTGGAAGGCTCGTAACCGGTGAAGTCAGCTCGCGCGATCTCGGCGGGCCCATGATGATTTACCAGGTGACCACCCAAGCTGCCCGCGAGGGGGCCTACTGGTTGCTGGAAATGAGCGCGTTCATCAGCATAAACTTGGCCGTTTTCAACTTGCTGCCCCTCCCTGTGCTGGATGGTGGACACGTCGTTCTGCTTATGGTTGAAGGCGTGAGAAGGCGGCCTGTGAGCGCAAAGATTACGGAGTGGGTGCAGCAAATCGGGTTAGTCTTTATAATCGGATTGCTGCTGTACGCGACCTTCAATGATGTTCGACGCTGGTTCGAGAACACCATACTTCCATGACCAGCGATGGGTACTGACGCTACAGCAAGACCAGTATGCGCGCATGACGTACCGATTCCCGGTACGGTCGGCGCGTGTGTCGTAAGCGATAGGAGTGAGTGAAGTCGTATGGGCGCTATTACCTGTAAGTTCGGCGGGACCTCCCTGGCCGACGCCGAGTGTTTTCGAACCGTTGCGCAGATCGTTAAGGCGAAACCCGAACGGCGCTTTGTCGTGCCGTCGGCGCCAGGCAAGCGTAAGCCCGACGACAAGAAAATCACCGACCTCCTCTATGCGTGGCATAACCTGCTGCGGCAGGACCTGGATCCATCTCAGCCGCGAGGGATCATTGCCGCCCGCTTCGAGCAATTGGCCACGGAACTCCATATCGAATTCCCCGTCCATGAGCAGCTTGAAGCAATTGCCGCGCAAGCCGCGAAAACGCCCGAACCGGATTTCATGGCCTCGCGTGGGGAGTACTTGAGCGGACGTCTCTTGGCGTACTTTCTCAAGGCGGAGTTTGTCGATCCGGCTGACTACATCAAGTTCGACGAGGAAGGCAACCTCGACCCAACAAGCTACGAACTGCTCGGGAAACGTCTCGCCGGTTCCGGTGTGTACGTCATTCCCGGTTTCTACGGCTCCATGCCAGATGGCAGCATCAAGACTTTCTCGCGCGGCGGAAGCGACATCACTGGATCCGTCGTCGCGCGTGCGTCGAACTCCAGCCTCTATGAAAACTGGACCGACGTCTCGGGCTTCCGTATGGCCGACCCGCGCATCGTACCCAACGCCTCGCGCATCGCGGAGATTACATACCAGGAACTCCGTGAATTGTCGTATATGGGAGCCAATGTTCTTCATGACGAGGCTATTTTTCCCGTGCGCGAGCCCGGAATTCCGATCAATATTCGCAACACCAAAGACCCGGAAAATCCCGGCAGCATGATCGTTCGCTCGCGCGAAAGCTCCGATCCTGTTTGCGGAATCGCGGGACGCGCGGGATTCACGATGATCAATATCGAGAAGAATCTCATGAACCGCGAACGCGGATTCGGATGCCGCGTGCTGGCGGTCCTCGAACAGCACGGCGTCAGTTTCGAGCACATGCCCACCGGTATCGACACGATGTCGCTCATCGTCAAAGACGAAGAGGTCGCGAATCATGGACCCTCGATCCTGAAGTCTATCGAGCGCACCTGCGAACCCGACCGCGTCTCGCTCGTGCCCGGCTTGGCGCTTATCGCCACCGTCGGACAGGGGATGGCGGGGCATGTCGGTGTCGCGGCGCGACTGTGCGCCGCGCTGGCCGAAGCCGAAGTGAACATTCGCGTCATCGATCAGGGGTCATCCGAAAACAACATCATTGTTGGCGTCGAGGATCGTGACCTCGCGCGCGCGGTTCGCGCCATTCACGACGCGTTTGCCCCGGCTGGCGAGGCCTGAGCACTGCGAGTGCGCCACTGCTGTACGTCCGAGTCCCGTCCGGGAATGGTGAGGTGAGGACAGGGATGCGTCGAACGAAAATTGTCTGCACGCTTGGCCCCAGCTCCGGCAGCCGCGAGATTGTCGAACGGCTTGTTCATGCCGGAATGAATGTCGCACGGCTCAATTTCTCCCACGGCACGCACGATACACACCGCAGGGTGTTCGACACCGTTCGCTCCGTGTCCAACGATCTCGGAAGCAACGTGGCTATCCTCATGGACCTGCAAGGGCCGAAGATCCGCACGGGCAAACTGGTTGGCGGGGAGAAGGTTCTGCTTGAAGATGGCGCTTCATTTACGCTTACCACGCAACCAATCCTTGGCGACGCCAAACGGATCTCCACGACGTATCAGAACCTTCCGAGCGATGTGCGGCCAGGCGACCGAATCCTCATTGCCGACGGCCTCTTTGAATTGCGCGTCGAATCAATTTCCGGCCCCGATGTCCGCTGCACTGTGCTGCATGGAGGTCTTCTCGGAGAACACAAAGGCATCAACCTGCCCGGTGTGCGCGTGTCGGCGCCATCCGTAACCGAAAAGGACCTCGAAGATCTCGAATTTGCCTTGGACCTTGACGCGGACTACATCGCATTGTCCTTTGTTCGCAAGGCCGAGGATATTCTGTCGATCAAACGGCGCATTGCGGACAAAGGCAAGACGGCTCACGTCGTAGCCAAGATTGAGCGACCCGAGGCGCTGGAGTCGTTCGACGCCATTCTCGAAGCAGCCGACGCAGTCATGGTCGCGCGAGGCGATCTCGGCGTCGAAGTAGACCTCGCGCGCGTTCCGCAGATTCAGAAGTCCCTGATTCGGCTCTGCAACGAGCGCGGCGTTCCAGTCATCACCGCTACCCAGATGCTCGAGTCGATGATGAGCAATCCTCGTCCCACGCGCGCCGAGGCGGCCGATGTTGCCAATGCCGTCTATGATGGAACCGACGCGGTGATGCTCTCGGGCGAAACGGCATCCGGTGCATTTCCCGTGGAAGCCGTGCAAATTATGGAGCACATTGTTCGAGGCGCGGATGAAGCCATTGCAGCTTCCCCTCTCGGGGAGGTTTCCGCGCGTTTGAGAGAGTCGCCTGCGCGCCCCAATCCGTTTCGCGAGGCCGTGGGGCAGGCCGTGGTGCGTGTCACCCAAGTCATGGACTTCAAGCGAATCGTTGTGCTGACACAATCGGGCTACTCGGCGGAGTCGGTCTCGCGCTACCGCCCCCGCACGCCGATTACCGCGATCACCCTGAGCGAGGAAGCGCGCCGGCGATGTGCCCTGATCTGGGGTGTGGATGCCGTGGCATCCGTGGTGGTCGAGAATGTGGACGACATGCTGCGCATTGTAGACGACGTGTTGCTGGCCCAAGATCTTGCCCAGCGCGGCGACCCCGTTGTTATTGTCGCGGGAATGCCTTTGGGACGCGGCGGCCGCACGAATCTGATGAAGCTGCACTATGTTGCCGAGGCGTCGGACCTGTGATGGATGGAGAAGACCGGCCATCTCCAAAGCGGCCTGCGATCAGTTCAAGCTGGTATAAGAGCGCATTCGGAGACTTGTATTCGGTCGTGTATGCGCACCGAACCATCGAAGCCGCACAGCCAGAGGTCGAATTTGCCGCGCGATCCCTTGCATTGCGCGAAACTGATAGAGTCCTCGATCTTGGTTGTGGCCCGGGCCGGCATCTTGTGCACTTGGCGAAGACCTGCGGGTCCTGCGTCGGCCTTGATTACTCGGCGGAACTCCTGGTGGAGGCTCGCTCGCGGCTTGGCGCGCACGTGCCGCTCGTGCGCGCCGATATGCGTTCCATGCCGTTTCCCGCTTGCTTCGATATCGTCGCCAATTTCTTCACGAGCTTTGGCTATTTCTTCGCGGAAGAGGATAACGTGAAAGTGATTCGCGAGGTGGCGCGCGTGCTCAAACCCGGAGGGCGGTTCTTTATCGACTACATGAACGCAACGCACGCCCGGGAAAACCTGGAACCGTCCTCGGTGCGCGCCTCAAAAGGGTACGAAATCCGCGAGACTCGTTGGATTGATTTTGCCCTTCGGCGTGTTAATAAGGCTACGCGTGTGTTGCGTGAGGGAACAGAGGTGGAGAGTTCGTCGGAATCAGTTCGCCTCTACGAGGTTGACGAATTTGTTGCTATGTTTCGGGTTGCGGGTTTGCAGGTGAAAGAGTTGTACGGCAACTACGCTGGCGAGCCTTGCGGCGACGATCAGCCGCGCATGATCGCGACGGGGATAAGGGAATAAGCGAGTGGGCAGCGTCGCCGCCGATTATATTTCGGGTAACGAAGGCATCGCGCGATTCTTCGCCGGTTCGCCACACGCGCTCCTCGCCAGCCCACCCCAACTCAACGCATGGGATGAGACATTCGCCGAAGGCATGCGCGACTACCAAGTCGAGCTCGGACTGACGCGAAAACTCAGCGGCAATGAAGCCGTCATTATCACCGGGCAGCAACCCGGTATCTTCACTGGCCCGCTTTACACAATCTATAAGGCCGCTACCGCCATTCGATTGGCAGCACGATTGCGCGAAACCTATGGTGTGCCGTGTGTTCCCGTCTTCTGGGTCGGCAGCGAGGACCACGATTTCGACGAAGCGAAAAGCGCACACTTCCTGTCGAAGCATCACGAACCCTTCACCCTTGAATACGCACCTTCGGCCGATGTCGCCGGCTTTCCGATGTGTCGCGTCCCCATCGAACCGTCGCTGCACGATCTCGTCGATCGCGCCGCGGCGAACACATCCGGCTCCGAATACCGCGACGAGGTTGCACGCGTATTGCATGAGACACTTGAGCGCTCCTCGTCGATTGCCGAGTGGGCCGCGCGCCTGATGGCTCACCTCTTTCGCGATACGGATCTCCTTCTGTTCTCACCTCATCTAGAATTCGCGCGAAACGCCTCGTTGCCGATATTGCGTAAGGAGATTTCCGAACCACTGGCCTCGAACCGCCTCGTCATTGAAGGAGGCAAGCAACTGGCCGCCTTGGGATACGCCCCCCAACTCGTTCGTAACGAACAGGACTGTAGCTTCTTCCTGGAGGTCGAGAATCGTCGCAGGAAAGTGACCTTTTCGGGCGGCACATTCCACGTCAACGACACCGAACTTGCCTATCCGCCCGATGCGATGCTCGCACTGCTGGAGTCTGCGCCAACTCGATTCAGTCCAAACGTAGCATTACGTTGTGTTGTCCAGCAGCACTTGTTTGCTCCCGCTGCGTATGTCGCAGGCCCGGGCGAAGTCGCATATTGGGCGCAACTGAAGACGGTGTTTGAACACTTCGGACACGCAATCCCAATTGTCTACCCGCGCGCGCGCGCTGTACTCTCCACCATCAAGCTCAACAAGCTTCGAAGGCGCGCAGGTTTGGAATACGCAGACCTGGAGCAGCCGTTTGATGTGCTATTGGAGCGCGTACTCGAAAGCCTTTCGGATTCGGCAGCGTTGGCGGCAGTTCGAGAACGAAGAGCGGAGTTTAGAGGCGTCGTGGATTCACTCGCGGCAGCCTTGGAGTCGCGTGACAAACGGCTTACGTCCTATATCCCCTCTTTGCGCGAGCGGATCGATTTCGAGTTGGACCGCCTGGAGCGCGCGATCCTGCGGGCTGACGAGACAAAAGTGGAGACCGCGAAACAGCAGCTAACGCGTTTGTGCAACGCCTTCGCGCCTTGGCGGCGTCCGCAAGAACGCGTGTATACTCTGTTTACCTACCTGTTCGAACACGGGTGGGGCCTGGTCGGGCGCATAACAAATGGAATAGACGTGGAGACTTTCGGGACGACTGAGTTTGAGTTGTAGGCGATTGCTGCAATCTGAGGATACCCACAGTGGCGGTTGACATACTTGCAATTGGCGCGCACCCCGACGATGTGGAAGTCGGCATCGGCGGCCTGGTCCGCAAGTTGACCCTTGCAGGCAGACGCGTTGGTGTCCTGGATCTCACGCAGGGTGAAATGGGTAGCCGCGGCTCCATCGATGAGCGCAGACAAGAGGCAAGCGAAGCGGCCCGCATCCTTGGTGTTGCCGAACGCAAGAACGCGCGCCTTCCCGACGGCGCGCTCGCCAACACTTCGGAAATGCAGCGCGCGCTCATACCCTTTCTTCGGCGATTCCATCCACGCGTGTTGCTGGCCCCCTGCGACAATGATCGCCATCCCGATCATACCGCCGCGCATGCCCTCGTGCGCGACGCAAACTATTTCGCGGGGCTGACGCGCATCGTGTCGGATGCCCCGCCACATCGCGCGCCGGTTGTCTATTACTACCGTGTCTACGGCGAGACCACGGCCCCGCAGTTCGTGGTCGATATTTCCAATGAGTTCGACGCGAAGCTCGACGCCCTGCGCGCGTACCGTTCGCAGTTCTTCAATCCCGAATACGAAGGCGCGCCTACGTTCGTTTCGTCGGAACAGTTCTGGGATTCCATTCGTGTGAAGGCAGCATATTGGGGGAAGAGCATCGGTGTGACGTATGGCGAACCGCTGTATGTCCAGACGCCCCTCGGGGTTCAGATCCCTCCGGGCATGGAAGGAACTCCATGAAGATCGGAATCACGTGTCATCCCTCCGCGGGCGGCAGTGGCATCCTCGCCACCGAGTTAGGCCTGGCCCTGGCCGAGCGCGGCCATGTCATTCACTTCGTCACCTACGAGGCGCCTTTTCGCCTCCATGGATACAACGACAACGTATTCAGCCACTCCGTGGACCTTGTGAGCTATCCGTTATTCCGCCACCCGCCCTATTCGTTGGCGCTCGCAACCAAGATCTCCGAAGTGGCCGAAGAGCATGGCATCGAGTTGTGGCACGCGCACTACGCCATTCCACACGCCGTATGCGCATTGCTCGCGCGCGACATGCTACCCGTGGAAAAGCGCTTCAAGATCGTGACCACGCTTCACGGCACGGACATCACTCTCGTCGGTTCGGATCCCTCCTTCTATCGCATTACCCGGTATGCCATGGAAAGCAGCGATGCCGTAACCTCCGTTTCCGAATGGCTCTCGGAAGAGACGCGGCGCGAGTTCAAACTGAACATACCCGTCCGCACAATCTACAACTTCCTAAACCTGGATAAGTTCTCGGGGCGAGACGCGGTGCGCTGCAAACTCGCGCAAAAGGACGAGAAGATCGTCATGCATATCTCGAACTTCCGTCCCGTGAAGCGCGTCACCGACGTCGTGCGCGTCTTCAAGAAAGTCAGCGACCGCGTACCCGCTCGTCTCGTGATGGTGGGCGACGGCCCGGAGCGGTTGTCTGCCGTAGGCGTGGCGCGTCAACTCGGCATCGCCGATAAAGTGCGATTCCTGGGCAACCACGAGAATATCGAAACCTTGATCCCGTGTGCGGACCTCATCATCCAGCCGAGCGAACACGAAAGCTTCGGATTGGTCCCCCTGGAAGGAATGGCCTGCGAAGTCCCCGTCATCGGCACCGAGAGCGGCGGTGTCTGCGAGGTCATCGTCAATGGCGAGACCGGATATCTGTGCGAAGTAGGCGACATTGAAAGCATGGCCGCCCGCGCGATAGAGATCCTGACGGACACGGAGAAGGCGCGTGAGATGGGCAAGCGCGGCCGCGAACGTGTAATCACGCACTTCGGGAAAGACCAAATCGTGAGTCAGTACGAGGACATGTATCGGGAACTCGTGGCCCAACCTGCCATGGCCAAGTAACATCGATGAGAGAGCGCGGAAATCAGGGACTGACACAAGCGAAGCGACCGTAGGGAGCGCAGACGTGTCTGTCCCTGCTTTCCGCGCCCCTGATTTACGCGCCTGCGACTAAGGTGCGGTCTCTTCCCTAGCGTTTCTTGATCATGACGTTTCGATACCACGCTTCCCCGCCGTGGTCCTGAAACATGAGCATGCCTTCGAGCGGTAAGTCTTTGTATGCCACCTGGAACTTGCCGTAGGGCGTGGTCATCTTCGACATGTCCGTCTGAATGACCAGCCATCCGTTCATAATCACCGTGACACTCTGGCCGACGACGGAGATATCGTAGGAATTCCATTCTCCCGCAGGCAAAGACATGTTGAACATCGGCGTCACTACGTCGTAGATCGACCCGCTGCTGTTCTTGCTTGGCGTCTTGCCGAAATCGTCAAGCACTTGCACTTCAAACCCGCGTTGTACCGGGTCGTCGGACTGGGCGCGCAGGAAGACGCCGCTGTTTGCGCGGCGCGCCACTTTGAACTCAATGTGCAGATCGAAGTCTCCGAACTTCTCCGCCTCATACCCAGAATACCGCAAAGGCCACCACGTCTTGCCGTAAATGTGGAGCATCCCATCCTTAATCTCGAAGATGTCCATGTCGTCGGTGATGTTCTTCCACCCCGCCGCGTGCGACGCGTCCAGCAAGTCGACCCAACCCTCTCCTTCGGGTCGAGGCGTGGGCGTGCCTTTGGGCACGGGCCCATCCGGCCATGCCAGGGCGAGGCCTTCGCCAAGCAAGGCCAAGCCTACGATCACCGTGCATAGAATTGCGACCAACCTCTTCTTCATGAATTTGATACGCCCCAGGGTGAATTACAGCGGATTCTAACGAAGTGATCGAAAGACCCGCGTTCCTACATACTAGTGTGCGGTATTGTGCCATAAAGGAGGTTGACGTGGCATCTGGAAACGATCATTCGGGTAAACACGAGAATTCCGGTTGTGGTAAGGGATGCTTGGGGATACTGGCCGCGGGTTTGGTGCTTCTCCTGGTGCTGGTCCTTGGAGCCAGCCTGTTGGCCGAGCGAATGCAAGGCGAAACCGATGTGCGCATCCAGGCCATTCGCGATGCCGGCGAGCCGGCGAGCTTCGCGGACATCGCGAAGTGGATTGGGGAGGTCGAGGACAGCGAAAACGCTGCCATCCCCTTGCAGACAGCTATCGATGCCCACCGGGAGCCAAGCGACCCCGAGAGTCCTATCCCATTTGTCACTAAAGTGGAATCTCCGAAGCCGACGGAGCCATTGTCGCAGGAGATGAAGACCGCGATAGCCGCCTATCTGAAAGAAGAGGAAGA
>JBAZRU010000158.1:0-9780 GCA_041662805.1 Candidatus Hydrogenedentales bacterium
GAGCGGCTTGATGCGGGAGTTGTTCCACATGCCCTGATGGCATCCGGAGGCGAACAGTATCGCGGCCAAGGCCACAGCCGAGGCTCCCAACCGTATTGCGGCGCTTCGCGGGCGCATATTTTCCTCACGTGTTTTCATTACTGCTGCACCACTGAAACTTGTTGCGCACCCAAGCCTTTGAGAAAAGAGGTCGTTTCGTTTTCGTCATACCGGTCGTCGACCGCTTCGATACAGAGATAGAATTTATCGCGCGTCGCGCCTTCAAAGCCCTTGGCGTTGAATACGGGGTGGTACGGCATTGGAAGGCCGTTCATCGCAAACATGCCGAAGACCGCGCAGAACGCGGCGAAGAGAATGCCCAGTTCGAAGGTGATGGGGACAAACATCGGCCAGCTCACGTAGGGACGTCCGCCAATTTGGTACGGGTAGTGCCACGAGCACGCGATGTACTGCAAAACGAACCCGGTGAGCGCGCCCGTCAGGCCGCCGCACAAAACGAGGGGCGCGACGAGGTTCTTGCGATAGCCTACCGCTTCCGCCAGTCCGTGGACGGGGAACGGCGTGTAGGCGTCCATTTTCCGGTAGCCGTGGTCGTAGGCGCGCTGTGCCGCTTTGACGACGTCGTCGGGGTCGTCGAATTCGGCAATGACCCCGAAGACCTTCGGGCCTTCATCCGTATGTTCATGTTCCGCGTGCATCGAATAGTCCTTAGCTCGATTACTTGCCGTGAGCTTTGTGCTTCTGGTCGTACAACAGCATCTTCAGTTCGAAGACCGCAATCATTGGAACGTAGCGAACAAACATAAAGAACAGGAACAGGAACAGTCCGATCGTCCCCACGAAGGTGGCGACGTCCCAGAATGTGCCGTGATAAATACCCCAGGACGAGGGGAGGAAATCTTGCGAGAGGCTTGTCACGACGATGACGTAGCGTTCGAGCCACATACCCACGCTGACGACCATGCAGATAAAGAAGAGGAATGGCAGGCTATAACGAACGCGCTTGAACCAGAGGAATTGCGGCATCAGGCCATTGCAGAAGATGAGGGCCCAGTATGCGGGGGCGTAATAGCCGGTCATGCGATTCTCGAACATCATGTACTTTTCGAAGGGGTTGGCGCTGTACCACGCGAAGAAGATTTCCATGCAGTAGCCATAGAGGACGACGAGACCGGTCACCAACATGACCTTCGCCATGTTGTCGATGTGCTTCATGGTGATGAGGTCTTCGATGTGGTACCACTTGCGCAAGGGAATCGCGAGCGTAAGCACCATGGCGAACCCGGCGTAGACGGCGCCCGCCACGAAGTAGGGCGGGAAGATGGTGGTGTGCCAACCGGGGATAATGCCCACGGAGAAGTCGAAGCTGACGACGCTATGCACGGAGACGACCAGGGGGGTCGAGATGCCGGCGAGCAGGAGATAGGCCGTCTCGTAGCGGTGCCAATGGCGGGCGGAGCCGCGCCACCCGAGGGCGAAGATGCCGAAGACTACCTGGGCGAACCGGTTTTTGGCGCGGTCGCGCATGGTGGCGAGGTCAGGGACGAGACCCGTGTACCAGAAGAGCAAGGAGACGGTGGCATATGTCGAGATAGCGAACACGTCCCAGACGAGCGGGCTACGGAACTGAGGCCACAGGGCCATCGTGTTGGGATAGGGCATGATGAAATAGAAGAGCCACGGGCGCCCCATGTGGAGCAGAGGGAACATGCCGGCGCAGGCAACAGCAAAGAGCGTCATTGCCTCGGCGAAACGGTTGATGGAGGTGCGCCAGTTTTGGTTGAGCAAGAGAAGAATGGCGGAAATCAGGGTGCCGGCGTGGCCGATACCGATCCACCAAACGAAGTTGATGATGGCCCAGCCCCAAGCCACGGGGACGTTGATTCCCCAGATTCCGGTGCCTTTGGCGAAGAGATACCCGACAGCATTGAGAAACACCAACAGCAGCAACGAGGCGATCGCCATGATGACAAACCAGATCTTCGGTTGCGGTTTGACATCGACAATCTCGCTGACCTTATCGGTCAACGTGCCGTAATCGTGTCCCGGGCCCAGGATGGGCGGCTGGGGATCAATGCTCGCGAGGTTTTTTGCTACTACTGCCATTTGTCGGAATAGCCTCAAGCTCGGGGTTTGGGTTTCGCAGTTTCGCCATATACGTTGTGCGGGGTCGTGTATTCAGGTCGTCCAGAAGCGTGTAGTTCCGAAGGTCAGTTCTGTTCTTCGCGACTTGGCTCGACGCATCCGTGATGTCGCCGAAGGCGATGGCCGCCGCGGGGCAGGCCGCCTGGCACGCGGTAATTATCTCGCCGTCGCGGACTTTCCGGTCTTCCTTCTTCGCGGCGATGCGCGCGAGGTTGATTCGCTGCACGCAGTAGGTGCACTTCTCCATAACGCCACGCGAACGCACGGTCACATCGGGGTTGTAGACCATCTGCTTTACAGGGGTCTTCTGGTCTGAATACTGCAGGAAGTTGAACCGCCGCACTTTGTAGGGGCAGTTGTTCGAGCAGTACCGGGTGCCGACGCAGCGGTTGTAGATCATGTCGTTGAGGCCTTCGTTGCTGTGAACCGTCGCGCCCACGGGGCAGACGACTTCGCAGGGGGCCTTCTCGCAATGGACGCAGGCGACCGGTTGATGCACGGCGCGCGGATCGCCCGCGGGATCGCCTTGGTAATAGCGGTCGACGCGGATCCAGTGCATTTCGCGTCCGCGGCGCACCTGGTCTTTGCCTACTACGGGAATGTTGTTTTCGGCCTGGCACGCGACCATGCACACGCCGCAGCCGGTGCAGGCGTTCAAGTCGATGGTCATCCCCCACTGCTGCTGATGCTCGTTTGTGGGGGAGGTGAACATGCTGAATTCGTGGGGCGGCAGGTGGTCTTCACGCGCGAATAGCTGCGGGTCCGCAACGTACTCTTGAACGGAACCCACGCGAACCAGGGGGCGTCCGTGTTCCGTTTGCGCTTCGAGGCGCTGGCCGCGAACCAGATGGTGCACTTCGGTGCGGGCCATTTCGGGTCCGCTTCCAATGCGCTTTAGTTCCGCGCCTTGCGCGAACCACGGCTTGTCGGATGTGCGGACGGAGTAGGCGTTGTAGCCCGCGCCGGCTGCAACTTTGCAGGCCATGGTGCGGCCGTAGCCGAGCGACAGGGTTACCAAATTTTCCGGTTGGCCGGGCTGAATCCATACTTGTCCTTGGACTTTCCGTCCGCCTACCGTTACTTCAACAATGTCGAAGATGGAAAGGTCCAAGCGTTCCGCGAGGGGTAAACCGACGATAACGGCGTTGTCCCACGTGAGTTTTGTAAGGGGTTTGGGCAACTCTTGGAGCCAGCCATTGTTCGCCCAGCGTCCATCGCCGATCGTCGAATCGAAGCAGAAGGCGACCTCGAGTGCGCCTTCGGTAGCGGGAGTAGGCGCGGAGAGCGCCAAGTCGGCCCGCACCTTCAAATCCTTCGGAGGAAGCGCCGTTCCTTCGACCACGCCTTTCGCGAGGGCGGTCTTCCAAAACGCGTCGAACCCAAGATCGCCGTGCCGCTTCTTCCAATATTCGCGCACGAGGGTGTGGCCGGTATTGCCTTGACCCGCCAAAGCGGCGAGCAGTTCGTGGGCCGATTTCCCGTTGTACAAAGGTGCAATAAGCGGCTGTATGACGGTCGCGGTGCCGTCGAACGTCAGCGCATCGCTCCAAGTTTCCAGGTAGTGTGCTTCCGGCAAGTGCCAGTGGCAACACTCCGCCGTTTCGTCGTAGTAGAGTCCGAGGTGGACCCGGTGCGCTACCTTGTCCAAGGCGGCGGCAAAGTCCAAATCGACTGGCGCGTAGTACACCGGATTGCCGCCCAGGATGATCAGCAATTCGACTTTGCCGTCTTGCATATCGCGCACAAGGGTCTTGAGCGATTCGGTCTGGTCGGCGGCCTGGGGGTCTGCCTCGACCGCATCGGTGTAGACGATCGTCTGACCGGCGTTGCCGAGTTTTTCGTTGATGCGATGGGCGAGGATGTGTACGAGCGACGGCTGGGAATCTCCTGCGAGGACGATTCCCGTGCCGGCATGCTGGAGGAGGTCCGCAGCGACGGCATCGACCCACTTCCTGCGAGATTCGTCGACTTCCGGTCCGGGCGCGTCGACGCCGAGCTTGCGCGCGATGGCGCGGGCAATGCCTTCGATCTGGCTTGGCGGCACATGCACGGCGTGGTCCGCCATTGCTCCAGTGAGGGTCGGGGTACCTTCCGCGCAATATAGACGGCTGACGGCGTGCTGTTCGGGAGTCACGCGCCGCTTGGCGGTGAAGTCTCGTGTATGCCGGACGTTTTCCGGCGTAGGGGCGAGGAAATCCGAATCAAGCGACAAGACGACGTCGGCCTTATCGAATAGATACTGAATGCCGACGGGCTGTCCGAAGGCCAAGCGTGCGGCGCGGACGGCACTGTCCGATCCACCGGGCTCGTATTGGTGCCAACGGAGACCGGGGATGCCCGCCTGCAATTGCTCAAGTTGGCTGCGCAATGTTGGTGATGTCACGGTTTCGGTGAGGATACGTATGCCGGCTCCGCTGGTATCCTTGAGCCCTTGCGAAATCTTGGTTCCATCGGCGAGTTTCTCGCCGTTGACGAGAATATCGATCCATTTTGCGAACGTATCCCAGGTGCTGATGGACCCGAGCTTGCGCGCGACCGTGGAGCGGTCGGGGTCATACAGCGAGAGAATCGAAGCTTGCGAAAAGATGTCCGTGCTGCCGAGGCTGGCGGGGTGATTGGGGTTGCCCTCCAGCTTGGAGGGGCGGCCCATTTGGTTTTCGGCGAGAAGCCCGATTGCGCGGCCGCGCGAGGTCATGGCGGTCGCGAAGTACATCGGCACGCCGGGCACCAATTCCACCGGGGGTTTCACGTAGGGGATGATCTGCTCGTTGGGCTGGCGCGAGCACGCGGTGAGGCCAGCCAGGGCAAGCGAGGCACCCATTACCTTCATGAACGCGCGGCGGTCGACCCCATCGGGCATGACCGAAGCTTCGCGGGGGAACTCACGATCCATGAAGCCGCGGAACGAGGGCGTCTCCGCCAGCTCTTCCAGGCTCTGCCAGTATTCGCGTCCCGTACGTCCGGCCATCGCTTCGCGGACTGCGGCCAGATCCAATCGGTTCTTTGTATTTTCGTATGTATTCACGACTGCGTTCGTTCCTGGTGCTTCCATGTCTCGATTACCGGTGGCACACCGAACAATTCGTCAACTGCTCCACGCGAACACCGTACTCTTCCACCAGCTTCTTGCCCTCGTCGAGCTGGTTCGAGCCCGGTTTCCACTCCACGGAGTAGACCTGGTCTTTGGGGCGAATGAACTTCTCCGGAGATTTATGGCACTGCAAACACCACGCCATGTGGAAGGTATTGGCCTTCGACATTAGGGGCATCTGATCCACCTGCCCGTGGCAGGTCGTGCATCCGATTCCCTTGTTGACATGAATGCTGTGATTGAAGTAGACGAAATCCGGCAAGTCGGTAACGCGGTTCCAGACAAGGGGCGTGCCCGTGTCCCAACTATTGCGAACCGGTTCGAGGATGGGGGCTTCGGTCCAGACTTGAGAATGGCAGGTCATGCAGGTTTCGGTTGGGGGGATGCCCGCAAAGGGGCTCGTATCGACCGAGGTGTGGCAGTAGCGGCAATCGATGCCTAACCCCGCGACGTGGTGCTTGTGGCTGAAAGGGACTTCCTGTTCTTTGGCGACGTTGACATTGGTCACGAAAGGCGAACGATAGAAGGCCATCGCTCCCCCCAACAGCACGTTCAGGAGAATTGCCCCCCCCACGATGCTAACCCGCGCCATCGTGTTCATACTCGATGGGAAGACTTGTGCCACGTGAGTACCTCTTCTTCAGCCTTGCTACAGACACGGCGGAAAAACAGAATCCGCCATGGGCCTGTCTGAATCAGCCTTGCAACCGTTATCGACCGGTAATTAGCCGTACCGCCGGACGAGCAAATCCCTTCTGCGATTCACGAACGCGGAAGTATCTAGCCCCTCAATGCGGTCATGCCTTTCGCGGTCCCGAAAGACATGGCTTTAGCCGCAGAGTTGTGAAGTCGTCACCAGAGGACTTCGCATTTGCAGCCAAGGACGGCGGAGTGTATACGTTTTGCAGTCGAAAGTCAATAGTTTCGCGAGGATTTTCGCGATTCGATTGTAACCGTGTACTGCTCAAAGCCTTACAACTCCCATTTCGTACCAGTCAACACGCGAAAGGGGTGGTTTAATTCCGGACAGTTAACATAAATTTACTTTTTTTAGTGCGGTGTACTTTGGAGAGAGTGGACTTGATGGACGTAGTGGACAATGTGGACGCCATGGACAGAATGGAATGGACGGGGCGGGAGCGTGCGTTTCAGTTTGATGCGGTCGCAGAATCGACGGGCTTGGTCTTCGCCTTTCGTGTGCACGGTGTTTGGAGCGGCATTGCGGGGTTCGCGTGAGGAGGCCAGGGGCTAGGATGCCCGATTGAGCAAGTTGACCGTGAGCGGGATCGGACCTATACTTTTTAGCTTAAGGCGCAGTCAGTCCACAGATCACATACAGGAGTCGATGAATGCTTACGACCGAAGAGCAGTTGCAGTACAAAGTAGCGGACCTTGGTCTCGCGGAATGGGGACGCAAGGAAATCGAGCTGGCGGAAAATGAGATGCCGGGCCTGATGGCCATCCGCAAGCGCTACGCCGCGAAGAAGCCGCTGAAGGGGCAACGCGTCATGGGGTCGTTGCACATGACCATCCAAACGGCGGTGTTGATTGAGACGCTCACGGCGCTGGGCGCGGACGTACGTTGGGCGAGCTGCAACATCTATTCGACGCAGGACCATGCGGCGGCAGCCGTCGCGAAGGTGGGCACGCCGGTGTTTGCGTGGAAGGGCGAGACGCTCGAAGAATACTGGTGGTGCACACTCCAGGCGTTGACGTGGCCCGATGGCAGCGGACCAAATCTTATTGTGGACGACGGCGGCGACGCGACGCTGTTCATTCACCGCGGTTTCGAGTTCGAAGAAGTCTTCACGAAGACGGGGAAGTTGCCGGAGATCTGCCGCGACAACAAGGAAATCGAGGTTATCGACACCTTGTTGCACCAGGTTCACGCCGAGAACCCGACGAAGTGGCACAAGTACGTGGAGGAGTGGATCGGCGTTTCCGAGGAGACGACCACGGGGGTTCACCGCCTGTATCAGATGATGGCCGAGAACAAGCTGTTCACGCGCGCCATCAACGTGAACGACAGCGTGACAAAGTCGAAGTTCGACAATTTGTACGGTTGCCGCGAATCGTTGGCGGACGGCATCAAGCGCGCGACGGACATCATGGTCGCGGGCAAAGTGGTGGTAGTGGCCGGGTACGGCGACGTGGGCAAGGGGTGCGCGGACGCGATGAGCGGACTTGGCGCGCGCGTGCTCATCACGGAAATCGATCCCATCTGCGCCTTGCAGGCGTGCATGGAAGGGTATCAGGTTCTCACGATGAACGAAGCGGCTCCGTTGGGCGACATCTTCGTGACCGCGACGGGATGCTGCGACATCGTGCGCGGCGAGCACATGAAGGCGATGAAGAACGAAGCCATCCTGTGCAACATCGGGCATTTCGATGCCGAGATTGACATGGCATGGCTTGAGTCTCAGCCGGATATCAAGGAAGTCGAGATCAAGCCGCAGGTGGACAAGTTCGTGTTTCCGGACGGCAAGGCCATTCTCGTGCTGGCGCGCGGACGCCTGGTCAACCTGGGTTGCGCCACGGGCCATCCTTCGTTTGTGATGTCGAATTCGTTTTCGAACCAGACCATCGCGCAGATTTCGCTTGCGACGGAGACGGAGAAGTACGAGATCGGCAAGGTATACACGCTGCCGAAGAAGCTCGACGAAGAAGTCGCGCGGTTGCATCTCGACAAGCTCGGCGCAAAGCTGGAGCAGTTGTCGGAGAAGCAGGCGAAGTATCTTGGGATCCCGGTTGAAGGTCCGTACAAGCCGGATCACTACCGCTACTAGCCGCGCCGGTTTCAGACAGGCCACACGAAATCCTGCAAACCGCCGCTTCCCTGAGAGGGGAGGCGGCGGTTGTTATTTTGCACCAGGTACGGGCATGTTCAACGTGGGCACAATGAGCGACCACCCGCCGGGCATGGAAGAAGGGAGCTGGCTGGAAGCCGGCGGCACGTGGAACGATAGCTCCGCAACCTTTTAGCCGTACTTGCGTATTACATCCTCAGACACGTGCGTGTGAGCAAGTATCCTACAGAACGCAGGCCCTTCGTGCAGCGGCCGCTGCACGAACCCGTGCCCGATGATCACTCGGGGAATCCCCAGAGAGGTGGTTTCTATGCGGAAGAGATCTGTCTTTGCGATTGCGGCCGTACTTGCTGCCGTGGCATTCGTTGGATGCCAACACACTGCGCGCAATCACATGAACGTCGACCCACCAAACCCGACCTCGGTTACGTCGGGCGTGGACGTACCCCTATTTGATGTCGACCCGTTCACGCGAACCGTTAATTTGGCAACTCCCGTGTACTTCGACTACGACAGCTACGCACTGCGGCCTGATGCCTTGGAGACACTGCGAAAGAAAGCAGAGTCCCTTCAGCGCTTCCCGAAGACACAAGTTCAGATCGAAGGGCACTGCGACGAGCGGGGCACGCAGGAGTACAACCTCGCGCTGGGAGAGATGCGCGCACAAGCGGCGCGCGAACATCTTGACCGCCTGGGCATCTCGCGCGATCGGATCATCACCATAAGCTATGGGGAAGAGATGCCCGCCGCCCCAAGTCATGACGAGTTGGCTTGGGCCAAGAACAGGCGGTGTGAATTCAACTACGCCGGCGACCGTACGGCTCGCTAGTCGCCGCCGTTTCGAGTATGTCCAAGTATGCAGGAAATGCGTAAGAGAGATATCCTGTGCCGTGCGTAATGCGCGGAACAGGATAAGCAGAGGCCTTGAAGCGAGACCTTACGTAGGAGCGGCTTCCAACTGCACACTTCCCGGGTCAGGACTTTCCGGAGTGGTTGCGGGCGCCGATTCGAGAGCCATTGCAGTCAACGAGTTCGTCGTCAATGTGATGAGAAGTGATGATTCTCCTGGCCGTGGGATCACCTCAAAGCGGTCGAGATAGCCCCCGCCCTTCAGCGTCCCGAGCTTGGTTCCGTCGTGGCTGACGAAGATGAGGTCGTTGTTTGAGTCAGGGAAGACCCAGTCTTTTATCCCGTCTCCGTCGGCGTCGCCACAACAGAATTTCTGGTCGCGGGTTATATCCAGATTGGGATTGGCGGTAACCGACCAGGCCTTGTTCTCGGCCAAATCGAACGCGACCATGAGTTCGCGGTCTGGAGTGAACGAGCTGCCGACAGCGAGGACTTGCACGAGGCCCTTATCGTCGAGTTGCGCGGCCGTCACGCAACTGAAGTAGAGGCCGCTCGGAGAATAGGGATCGCCTTTCTTGCCATCGTGATTGTACGCACGCAGCATCGAGCCTGAAGCTGGAGCGATGACAAGTCCCTTTCGGTCCCCGTACGCGGGGATGACCGCAATGCCCCACATCGGACCCATGGAGCGATGTTTCCAGAGGGAGTCTCCATCGGATGAGAATGCCTGCACGCCCCCAAAGGCCTCCGTTGCGACGACCATCTCGTCGGTTCCGTCGCCGTCCAGATCCCCCCAATGGGCTATCTTGGGGCCCATCGAACCCGACTTCGACCAGAGTTCCTTCCCTTTGTAATTAAGAACTTGAATGGCACCCGGAGTCTTCTCGT
>JBAZRU010000158.1:9790-11864 GCA_041662805.1 Candidatus Hydrogenedentales bacterium
CTTCTCGTAAGTAAGTAGTCGCGGACCGCCGGTTTTGTCGATACCGGACTCAACATAGGTGCATATCCTGGGCATGCTGATATTCTTGGGATTAAGGAAGCGCAAGCCGAACATGTCGAGAGCAGGCAACTGGATGGAGTTGAGCTTCTTTCCTTCAAGATCGTAGGCCTGCAATTTGCCGCTGCTCTCGACGACGCCGATATCATCGTTCCCGTCTTTATCCAAGTCGGCAAGGCAAAGCCCCGGGCAGTCGGTCGTACTGACCGTCCACAGTTCGGTGGGCACAAGCGGCGTTGGGCTGTCGGTAAGTTCCGGTTCCGGGTCGCTCGGATCGTCTTTGACTTTCCACGCGTAGTCGGGCGCTGTCGCGAAGGACCTCAGCCGTTCGAGACTTCGTCTCCCCTCGACGACGTGGTCAATAACACCCTTGCGGTCGATGAAGAACACGGCAGTCTCAGTCGCCGCGTCTCCGTATGGAAGAGGCAACTCAGAGGAAACGATGTTGAATCCCGCATCCTTTTCTTTGTCGCCAAACGAGTCGAGACCGCCAGAGTCGCTGTCTACACCGATAAACGTGGACGATCCCGCCAGTTCCGTTGCCAGCGTGTCCAAATCGGAGAGCGTCCGATTCTTTCCGAAAGAGAAGCCGAGCACACAAACGACAACACGCTGTCCCTTCAATTCGCTCAGTTTCAACGTCTTGCCATCCGAAGTGGTGACGTCGAACTCGGGAGCGCGCACCCCCTCCCACTCCGCGAACCGGTGCATTTCCATTTCATCGCGCATGTTGCCAAACATCCCGGAGAAGAAGAAGGCAAAAATCGCGCCTTCGACCAAGACGACGACGAATGCAAGACCGGACAAGACAATGCCCGTCCACGCCAACGCTCTCCCGGAATCTTGGGCCCTCAGGTGAAGAATGCCCAGGGTGATTCCAACCGCGGCGAAAACAATGCCAACGTAGCAGACGCTCCCAAGCAGACCGATGATCCCGAGGACAAGGCTAAATATGGCAAACGTTTGGCTTGGTGTGGTGGTGCGCTTGGGAGGCTGGTAGCGGTATTGAGGCATCGGCGCGCGGCCGGACGAGTTCGGTGGAATCGGGGGCGGCTGCTGAGGAAGTTGCGGCGGAACCGATTCGGACATGCGTTACCCCCTCCCCTGCTCCGCGCGATGCGGCCAACTCGTTCGATAGTACTACTTCGGCCGGCGGCGCGCAATTCGGGAGACAAACCGGGGAGGGGGGTAACGAGTCTATGTTTAGCGCCTCGAATAGCGGCTGTAGCGCGTGCGCACTTCGCCGTGGACTTCGATGTTCTGAAGTCCGCCCATTCTTCCGCTGTCGAGAGTAGCAGGCACTCGCGTCAATGCGCGCGTCTTGGGTTTTGTTGGAGCGGCAACTGTTTCTCGAATGTCATTCGAATTCGCGGCAAGCGCAGCGTCGGTTGTCTCGGTGGCCTCAACATCAGCGACCTCCTCGACCTGCGTTATTTCCAGTTCGCTGGTGACAGGAGTCGTTTCGGGGAGAGTCTCCGATTTCACGCTGGAATGGGTCTCTCCGACGGGGATAGCTGAGTCTGCTTTTGCGTTCGGTTTCGAGTGCGTCCGTTTCGGGGTTGTCTTAGCCTGTTCAGACTTCTTCGGCGAATCGGTGAGCACTGTTGTCGGAATCGGGAGAGAGACGCTCTCAACGCTTGGCTTGTCCGTCTCGTTACCGTCCGATTTGATAGAAGGTTCAAGAATCGGGCTTGAATAGAATTGGGGACGTATGCGGATATCGCTGCCGCCAATTTGGACATTCCGCAGTTCCGCGACGTGAGAAAGTGAATTCAGTCCAGTTTCGTGCCCGGTCGTGGGAGTCGCCGTCACCGAGTTCGAATCTATCGATGCATGGTGCGGCTCGAGATCTGCTGGTTGCGGTTGCGCCCAGGCAGGCAGAATGAGCAGGGCCGCCAACGCCGCCGCGGCGGCGGCAACCCAGGACATACGATGGGGGACAGTATCGCGCACGATCATTTTGAGTCTCCTTTCAAAAGCGTCCTTGCTGCCGGAGGCCATTCCAATGGCTCCAATG
>JBAZRU010000159.1:0-11789 GCA_041662805.1 Candidatus Hydrogenedentales bacterium
GGCCCACTGTCCCGGAGTAACCGCGCGCTGCGGTTCGTGGAATTGGATGGTGAGGCGTTCGCCATCGGGATGGACCGTGCAAGGGACCGCGCGGTTCTTGTAGCGGATCTGCACGAGGCAATCGAAGGGGCCGCTTTGCGCGTCCTCCAACCCCCAGACCATCTGGCCCACGGTGAAGAATTCCATGAAGGTGTCTTCGTCGTGCCCTACAACGAGGGTGTTGTTGGCCACGTCGAGCGTGACGACATAGTAGGGGCGTTCCGAGGCAATGCCGAGTCCCTTTCGTTGGCCTACGGTGTAGTGCAACAATCCGGTGTGCACACCGACAACCGCACCTTTCGTGGTTACGATTGGGCCCGGGGCGGGCGTTTCCACGCGCTGGGCCAGGAAGTTACGGTAATTGTCGTCGGGAACGAAGCAGATCTCCTGGCTCTCCGGCTTTTCGGCCGTCGCGAGTCCGAGCGAACGGGCAATCTCCCGAGTCCGCTCCTTCGTGAGGTCGCCGAGAGGAAACATGGCGCGACGGAGCTGTTCCTGGGCCAATCCGGCCAAGGTATAGCTTTGGTCTTTGTTCATATCGACGGCACGGCGCAGAGCCGCCCGGCCAGGCCGGTGTTCGACACGCGCGTAGTGGCCCGTGGCGATCAGGTCGGCTTCGATAGCAAGGGCTTTCTCGTAGAGGGCGCCAAACTTCACGCGCTGGTTGCACCGCGCGCAGGGGTTGGGCGTGCGCCCGGCCTTGTACTCCTGGATGAAATCGGCAATGACTTCCCGCTCGAAGCGTTGGACGTAGTTGAGAACATAGTGGGGGATGCCGAGCACGTCGGCGACGCGGCGTGCGTCGTTGGCGGCGTCGATTGTGCAGCACGCCTTGTCGGAGGATTCGCGGCCTTCGCCCGAGGCGACGCGCATGGTCATGCCCACGACGTCGTAGCCTTGCTCGACGAGCAGGGCCGCCGCGACAGAGCTGTCCACGCCCCCGCTCATAGCAATAATAATACGTGTACGATGAGACATATTGGATTGGAAACCGGTTGCGTCCGTCTTGTTAGACGGGACGGCGTTGCAGATCGGGATTCGGGAGGGCCTGTTGTTCGCCCGGTCCGGCGACCTGGGTCCGTTCGGGACCCACGGGCTTCATCACGCACTTGCCTTCAAACAGCACGCCTTCGGCTATCGCCACCCTTGGCGCGGTGATATCGCCAACGAGTTTTCCGGGCGACACGATATCGAGCCGCTCCGAAGCGACGACGTTCCCTTCGACTTCTCCGCTAATGGAAACGGTCCCCGCGATGAGATCGGCTTTGACGCGCCCCGTCTCGTGAACCGTAATGCTCTCGTCGCTATACACTTTGCCGGAAACGACGCCTTCGATGCGGACCGCGCCCTTGGACTTGATGTCCCCGATTATCGTCGTACCTTGTCCGATAATCGTCACAACACGCGCGTCTCCCACGGAGCGCTTCTGTCGAGCTTCAAGCATAAAATCTAGAACCCCAGGTATTTTTCTGCGTCCACCGCTTTGCCCTTAATCCGAACTTCGTAGTGGACGTGGGGGCCCGTGCTGCGTCCGGTGCTGCCGAGTTTGCCGATTTCCTGATTGCGCCGGACTTTCTCGCCTTGACGCACCGTCGTCTTGTTCATGTGGCCATAGACGGTCACGATGTTGTCGCCATGGTCGATCTTGACGCAGTAGCCCAAGTACTTGTCGTAACCCGAAAAGACTACCACACCGGCACCCGTCGCTACCACCGAGGAATTCACCGGCGCGGCGACGTCCGTGCCTTCATGCCTTCTCAAGTCACGGGTGAAGGGGTCCTTGCGATACCCAAAGCGGGAGGTGATGCGGCCCTTGCCGTTGCGGACAGGCCAAATCGCCGGACGGCGCTCCACTTGCGCGCGTGCCGCCATCGTGGCCGATTCGTATTCTCGCAGGCTGTCCCTGCGCAGATTAATCTCTTGGACGATAAGGTCTGCGGAAGGGCGGTATACGCCGTTGATCACGCTGGGCGGACGCATGAGGGCGTCGTGGCTGTAATCCACTTCGTCGCCCACATCGCTACCCGTGGGCGGACCGCCTTTGCCACCCTCTTCCAACACCGGTCCACCGACATAACCTGCGGGGGTGTTGCTCTTTGGGGGCAATCCGTTGATTTGGCGGAACCGCGTTTCCAGATCGTAGAGCTCGCTGAGCTCGCCGGTGATGGTCGCGATGCGCGCCTCGTACTCTTCCCGGATGGTCTGCTCGATCTTTTGGCGGTCCTGCTCGGAGAAACTCGTCTTGCTCTCCTGGGCGACTCCGGCCAAGCCCATTTCCCTTTTATCGCGCTCCAAACGCTCAATACTGTGACGAGCGACGAGGTTGCTTTTATATAGGAAGGTAGACGTAAAGGAGAGAAGGGCGAAAACACCGACAACTGACCATACTTGGATAGAGTAAAGGTTTAGGCTACGCGTGTTCCCCGCTCCATGGGGAATGAGCATTACCGTCCATCTCTTCATGCAGATGTTGCTCCAAAATCATTGCAAAGACCGGAGCACACGTAGATAGTCATAAATCGGCTCCAATCCGCTGATAACTTACGTATCGGTTGAGAATACGTCCCCGCTTCTGCGAAATTGGCTTTGCGCTAATCGTCAGCACTATAGCACGCACCCCCTGTCAAGTCAACCAATTAGATTCTTGACTGCCCGCATTATTCACAGCATATGCCGTGCGACCTAACGGTCGGAAGAGTCCGCGCAAGTGCCGTTCGTCGTGTAATAAAAGGCCATTTCCCGCTTGTCCGATTGCGATTGCTCCGATCACGTTCGTCAACCGGAAACGCCGGAGCCCGCTCCTTTTCGGCCGCGCATTCTGTCATGAGTTTACCGAACAACCTGAGGCGCAAAACGCAATCTCCTAGCCCTAATCCCCTGCGCGAAGCATTCGGTTGCATCGCGACAGCCTTTCTGCACCGCATACTCCCTTCTCGATGCGTGCGTGCATTCGGCTACTTGCCAAGCACATCCGTATACGGATGAAGCGCGAACCACCGTTGGCTTCCTGTTCCGAGCGAGCGCACCGCAAGGCCGGTCTGCTTACCCGGCGTAACGCTCTCGCGAGGAACGTGAAGGTAGAAGAGTCCCGCGCCGTCTTCGTTCGTCTTGATCCACGGCACAAAATCGAGCGTGACCTTGCCTGAAGGGTCTTTCCACGTGCCGGGCCCTTGGCAGACATCGAAGCGCAGCGCTTCTTTGCCGTCGATGTCCAAGGCAAAACCGCCGGTCGCCGGTTGCGAATACCAGCCCAGCCCTCCCGCGAATACGAATACCACGCCGTCTTCGGGAATCGATTCGGGTACGGCGGCCGTCTTCCATTCCAACGCAGGCCCAAGCTCAGTCTGACGGATCAATTCCATTTCGGCATCGGACGTCCGGTAGGTAAACGAACGCACCGTACGTTTGTCTTTGCTCGCCAATTCCGA
Source organism: Candidatus Hydrogenedentales bacterium (assembly GCA_041662805.1). Classification (GTDB taxonomy): domain Bacteria; phylum Hydrogenedentota; class Hydrogenedentia; order Hydrogenedentales; family SLHB01; genus JAIBAQ01. The sequence goes on from JBAZRU010000159.1 coordinate 3,468, forward strand.
GAACCCCTCGATAAACGGCCCCGGGAACGCGGGCGCCTCAAAGGTCCGTTCGCGCAAGAAGGTCTCTGGGATGGTGGCGGACGGCTTGGGCAAAGTCCCGGCATAGGCGAAAATCTGCGATGCCAGCCATTCGGCCTCGGAACAGGGCACATCGCTCTCCGTGGCGTCCAGGTTCAAGCCGCAGACGATCAGAGAGCCTTTGCCCACCGAGGCCTCAAACAACATGGACTTGTTGCGGCAGACGTTGACTGGCTCAATACCCCGGACAATCGGCTTGGGCTGGATAGGCAAACCGTCGAACAGATAGCCTTCGCTCCCCTCGATTAGGCGGTACCACGAGGTGTCGCACCAGCCGCCGGGCGCCATCTCTCGCGTGATGGGGTGTTCATAGACCACGGTCCCCACGTTGTTGTCCCTCGGACTGCCCGACCACCATGCTGCTTTGTAGTGTGTCGTCGCCGAGGGAAGGAATCCGAATGGCTTGTACAGGACGAGCGACGCGCCTGCCGCGACCGCGTCAACCAGCTCCGGCGACAATTGATTGCTGACGTACACGGCCTTCGCGGGATAGGGCTTCTGTTCGGGAAGGGCCTTGGCTCCGAACGTGCCCAGCCACGGGATGAACTCACCGCGCGCGTACAGGGGGATTTCCTCCGCGGGCGGCTTGACCTTCGAAGGGTACACCCACGTGAACCACTCATTCGTGTAGGTCTTCCCATTGGCCTTGAGTTGCATCTGGAGGGTAAAGCGCTCGGGGGCGTCCACTTCCGGTGCGGGAAGGTTGAAGCCGCAGAGCTTCGTCAGCTTACCTTGCACCGCGCCCTGCTCGGCTGGGCCTTTCATCTCATAGTTCCCAAGCACGTCCTTTCCCAGCTTGATCAGATACGTTATCCCTTCGAAGGAGAGATTTGACGGACCGAAGTTGGAGACGAATTGCGTGGACGCGATGTTCTCGCCGCCCCGGTACGTGAGCTTGAGACCGTCTTCGACCAGGACAACGTCGTTGTTGAACCGGCGCACGGCCACGTTGCCGATTCCCGGTTTCACCCGCATGTAGGTGTCGATGATGCCGTTGGACGTGGTCCAGTAGTCCTGGAACAGCCACCAATGATACCCGGAGATGCCCGGTTCTTTGCGAAGGGTCTCGATGTTGATCTTGTGCAGGAGCGTGTACAGGCGCTCGGAGTTCTCCGCCCAGCGCGGCGTCTCTTCCAGCAGCCCCATGGCTTTCACCTTGTCGCGCGCCGCCGTCAGCCAGAACGGTTTGAAGTTGTGCTGGAACAGGTCAATCTGGTCGAGGCGCGGAAACGTCACGAAATTACCCATCTCATGCGAAATGACGGGCTTGTTCATCGGCCGGGACTTGAATACATCGGGCTTCTCCAGCGGGGTGCTGAACACGTCGTATTGCACGAAGAAGAAGTCGAGGGTATTCCGTTGGAGGGCCTCGGCGTCCCGTTCCGGGGGCCAAATGCCGTCCGTATCCACGACGGGCCGCGTCGGGTCGAGTTCTTTGGCGATTCGGTAGAGGTCAGGGGCAATCGGGATGCCCTTGTACATCTCGTTGCCCATGCACCAGTCGAAGATCGAGGGATGATTCCGGAGCTGACGAATCGACGCCGCCCACTCCGTCTTGTACAACTCCAACGCCGGACCCTGCGCCTTGTCGTAGAACTGTTGATAACCGATGGGCAGCTCCGGCGATACCAGCATGCCGAGTTCGTCGCACACGTCGAAGTACTCCGGGGGCAAGATATGGCTATGGTGCCGGACGTGGTTGAAGCCGAACTCCTTGGCCAACGCGATCCGCTTGCGATAGATCTCCTCGTCCGAGGGCGCCGCCATCGTCTCCGGGTAGATGGAGTCGTCGCCGTAGCCCCGCAGGAAATACGGTTGGCCGTTCAGCAGGAACCGATTGCCGTCAATCGCGATCTGGCGGAATCCGAAGCGCGTCTCCTGGACGTCGATCACGCTCTCCCCATGAAGCAGCGACAAGCGCGCTCGATACAGCTCGGGCGTATCGGGCGTCCAAAGCTCCGCGCCGGGGGCTTCCAGGCTCACGGCTGCGATCTGCTCGGCCGCCACCGTTGTCTGCTCCGCGTGGCCAATTGCCTTGCCTTCGGGGTCGAGCAATTCCAGCCGCAATGACGCGCCTTGTGGAACCTCTCCCCTCACCCGCGCCGACACCCGGCACGCGGCGGGGTTCACGGAAGGCTCGACGAACAAGTCCTCCAAATACGCAGCGCCGCGCGCCTCGACGGACACATGCCCGTAGATCCCGCCCCAGTAGGTGTCCATGTAGTCGATGAGGTCGAATGCGCCGAGAAGCGTATCGACATCCCAGCGCTGCACGGAATCCACGCGCACGGCGATGAGGGCCGAAGTCCCCGGTGCGGCCACGTCGGTGATGTCGTATTCGAAGGAGGAGAGGTAGCCGATATGCTCTTCGCCCAGGGATTTGCCGTTCACCCAGACCGACGCGTAGCGGTGCACCGCGCTGAAGCGCAAGAACACGCGCTTGCCTGCCCAGCCGGCGGGGACGTCCACTTGACGCTTGTACCAGGCTTTGCCCAGGAATTGATGGTGCAGCTTGTCGGTCTCGCCGCCGAATCCTTGCGCATCCCACGCGCCGGGCACCTGGATTGAATCCGTGAACGCCAGCTCCGGAGAAAACCATTGCTCCGCCTCGCCCACGTTATCGGGGTCCATTCGAAATGACCAGGCCCCGTCCAGATTGACCGTGGGACGCCCTTCGCCCAATGCGTGTACGCCCGCCAGGCACACCGCTAGCATCAGAGCAGCAACCACGAATCCCTGCAACCGCCTCAACCCGCCCATATGGACCTCCCCGTCTGTTTCTGTGTACTGGCAATTCTAATGCAATCGTACTCCAAAACTCCCACGACCGAATCCGCCAGTGCATTGAGACCAAGGGGGGATTTCGCCTCGCCCGCACGTTCGCACTTCTCATTCTACACTTCTCACTTCTCCTGACCACGCCAGTCTTCCGACCCAAGGTCTTCTCTGAACCGAGGGCCGGTGATTCTGGGAGGCGTGAGACAGACATCCCCTCCGCCCGCGTGGCACTTCGCCGCATATCGTGGTAGCATGGCCTGCACGGACATAATAACAGGGGGGAGCACCCATGAGTCTCGCAGTACGTAGTTTGCTTATCGTTTTCGGTATCGCGTTGTTTGCGTTCTTGGCCTTGCCTGTGTGCGCGCAGGAAGGTCCAATCGGAATAGGGTCGCGGCTCGAGTTATTCGTCGACCATTCGCTCATCGAGCGGCTGGACTCCACGAGTCCGGAATTGCACAAGCCGTTGCTCGCGGAGAATGTGCTTGCCTTCGACAAGCCATGGGAAGGCCTGTTTTGCGGGTACGTGACCGTGTTTATGGACGGGCCGGTTTATCGCATGTATTACCGGGGGCTGCCCGAAGCCAGGAAGGACGGCTCCGACTCGGAGACCACCTGCTACGCGGAAAGCACCGACGGCATCACGTGGACGAAGCCCAACCTCGGTCTCTTCGAGGCGGCGGGATCGAGGGATAACAACATCATCCTTGCGGGCCACGCCCCCTTCTCTCACAATTTCGCGCCGTTCAAGGACACGAAGCCGGGCGTGCCCGCTTCCGAACAATACAAGGCCCTCGCGGGCACGAGCGAGACGGGCCTCGTCGTATTCGTATCGGAAGACGGATTGCGGTGGACGAAGCGCGGCGACGCGCCGGTCATCACCGAGGGCGCATTCGATTCGCAGAACGTGGCGTTCTGGTCCGAATCGGAGGGGATGTATGTGTCGTATTTCCGCACGTGGCGCGAAGGGGATTTCAAAGGGCACCGCACCGTGAGCCGCGCGACCTCGCCGGATTTTGCGATCTGGACGAAACCACAGTTCATGGAGTTCGGCGGGACGCCTCCGGAGCATTTGTACACGAACCAGACTGCGCCGTATTTTCGCGCGCCGCACATCTACATCGCGACGGCGGCGCGCTTCATGCCCGACCGCCGCGTTATCTCGGCGGAGAAGATGAAGGAAATCGGCGGCGAAGCGTCCTATTCCGGCGATTGTTCCGACACGGTCCTCATTACGAGTCGCGGCGGGTTCAACTACGACCGCACCTTCATGGAAGGCTTCATCCGCCCCGGTATCGGCGCGGGCAAGTGGACTTCGCGCACCAACTACCCCGCGCGCGGCGTCGTGCCGACGGGCGCGGAGACGATGTCGCTCTACGTGCAGCGCAACTACGGTCAGGTGACGCACCACCTTCAGCGCCTTACGCTACGCACCGACGGCTTCATCTCCATCAACGCGCCGTACGCGGGCGGCGAGGCTGTCACGAAACCGTTTACGTTCACGGGCAAATCGCTCGTCATCAACTACGCCACGTCCGCCGCGGGTAGCGTGTGGGTCGAAGTGCAAGACGCCGCCGGTAAACCCATCCCCAGTTTCACCGCCGAAGACTGCGACGAGATCATCGGCGACGAAATCGAACGCACGGTCACCTGGAAAGGCGTGTCCGACGTGAGCCCGGTATCCGGCAATCCCATCAGGCTCCGCTTCAAGATGAAGGATGCCGATCTGTATTCGATGCAGTTCCGTCCGTGACGCTGAATAATCAATCGGTGTAAGCAAGGGGATTTTGGGGATGATAGGGATAGCGGAGATGGAGAGAATCGGGAATTCTTGTTCTTGAATTCATCTCCCAAATCCCCATTATCCCCATATCCCCTTTGCTTACACTCTTCATCGCACTGCCGCCCCAGCCCCTTCCGCGCGCTTTTCTTGACTCCCCGGTGCCGCAGGCGTACCCTCTCGAAATGTCCACAAATACCAAGTACAGCGCACGATAACGCATGAACGCCATCGTCCATTCAGAGTCCGCGACACCGCCTGTCTTGTCCGAGGATATCGCCTACCAGGCCGCCATCCTCCCAGACGTGTCGCGCACCTTTGCGCTCACGATTCCGCAGTTGCCCGAACGGCTGCGGCTGGTCGTGGGCAACGCGTATTTACTGTGCCGGATCGCCGATACCGTCGAAGACGCCACGTCGTTGCCCATCGACGAGAAGGTACGGTTCTCGCAGGAATTCGTGCGTGTCGTGGCGGGGGAAGCGCCCGCGGAACGTTTTGCGGATGACCTCGCGCCCCGGCTCACGGCCGGCACGCTCGACGCCGAGCGCGGCCTCATCGCCAACACGCCCCGCGCGATTCGCATCACCCACAGCTTTTCCGATGCCGAACGCGCCGCGCTCACGCGTTGCGTGCGCATCATGTCGGAGGGCATGGACGAGTTTCAGGAAGGCCGCTTCACCGACGGCCTGCGCGATTTGCCCCACCTCGACGCCTACTGCTACCACGTTGCGGGCGTCGTCGGCGAAATGCTGACTGACCTGTTCTGCGCCTACTCCCCCGAGATCGCCGCGCGCCGCGAGGAAATGCAGAAGCTCGCGGTATCGTTCGGCCAAGGGTTGCAGATGACCAACATCCTCAAGGACATCTGGGACGACCACAAGCGCGGCGTGTGCTGGCTGCCGCAACAAACCTTTAGCGAGACCGGATTCAACCTGGCCAATCTCGAACAAGGCCCCAACGACCCACGCTACCAGGAAGGACTCCAACGCCTCGTCGCCGTCACGCGCGGGCATCTCCACAACGCCCTCGAATACACGCTCCTGCTCCCCAAATCCGAAACCGGCATCCGCCGCTTCTGCCTCTGGGCCCTCGGCATGGCCGTCCTCACCATCCGCAAAATCCACAACCGCCCCAACTTCACCTCCGGCGACCAAGTCAAAATCACCCGCCGCACCGTCCACGCCACCATCCTCGTCTCCAACCTCGCCTGCTCCTCGAACACGTTGCTGCGGCTGATTTTCAGAGCGAGCGCGATGGGATTGCCGAAGGGATAGACGCCGCCACCATAGTGCGTCGGGACTTCGTTACTCTTAATTAAAGGTGATTTACTAGAACGCCGCCAGTTTCAAATTGCCGACGACGTAGTCCGTTGCCCTGTCAACATGTGGAGGCTCTACTGCTTCTGAGTTGTAGAGGTCGGCAATAGTCCTCGCAACCTTGGCGATACGATCCATGGATCGAGTCGAGACGCGATTCTTCTCAATGGCGGACCTATATGCAGAAAAACCATTCTCCGAGAAAGCACAATAGTCACGCACATGTCCGCCTGGAATTGCAGCATTGAACGGTATTTTTGATCCGGCGAATCTCTTGTCCTGCCGCTTACGCGCTAATTCAACGCGCTTTCTATACTCTGCGCTTGATGGGCCGCTTTCTTCAGAAAAGCGCTGCTCAATCGAAAGTGTCGTCATTTCCACTTTCAAGTCGAGTCTGTCCAAGACTGGCCCACTGATCTTACTCTGGCACTTCTTAACGTCGGACTCCTTGCACATACACTTTTCGTCTCCGAAGTATCCGCATGGGCAAGGATTCATCGCAGCTACAAGAGCGAATCTGCTGGGGTACTCGATTGTCGCTCCCACCCTCGAAATAGTGATTCTGCCGTCTTCAATAGGCTGCCTAAGACTGTCGAGGGTCTTGCCGCTAAACTCGGCCAGTTCGTCAAGAAACAGAACTCCCAAGTGCGCCATGGTAATCTCACCTGGCCTTGGCACTCCCGAACCTCCTCCGATTAACGCCTGCTTTGAAGCCGAGTGGTGAATGGAGCGCATTGGGCGACGACTAACGATTTGTCCGTCCTTTTCGAGTGCTCCTGCGGCACTGTAGATTCTGGTCAATTCGATTGCATCTTCGTTGTTCAATCGAGGGAGAATTCCTGGAATCGTGCTGGCCAGCAACGACTTCCCCTCTCCCGGAGGGCCAACTAGCAATAAGTTATGACCGCCTGCTGCGGCAATGAGTGCAGCCTCTTTAGCCTTTTCGTGTCCGCGGATGCGAGAGAGATCCAGAGACTCTGGCAGAACATGTTCGAACTCGATTCGCTGCGACAAGGCATTCTTCAGTTTTTGTTTCCCCTGAAAGTACTCGATTACTTCCATGATCGTGGACACTGCCGCGATCTTGCAGTCTTCATGCCCCGGAGCGGCCATTATCAGGGCACACTCCTTTTCATTTCCTTGAGGCACGATCAGTGTCTGCCCAGGCTTCGAACTATATGCCATCGCCAGGACTCCCGGTACGCGACGCACTTCTCCGTGCAATCCCATCTCTCCCACGAGGACGAATTTGTCTTCAGTAGCCTCCGGAAGATCCGGAAGAATTCCTGCGGCTTGGAGCATGATTATCGCCAGAGGAAGGTCAAGCCATGTCCCCTCTTTGGGGAGATCGGCAGGTGCAAGGTTAATTACAATCTCCACTTCCGGCTGTGGAATTTCATATTTGGAAAACGCGCCAGAAATGCGATCAATCGCCTCTCGAATTGAGCCCGTCGCCATCCCCGTAATACTCACGGCAAACTTCCACGGCCAGGGAGAGCTTCTCACAGCAACAGCCCTTGCCTGAAGTTCTATCGTCCTTCCTTCCAGTCCAAACAGCACTCCTCCGAATAGTGTATGGTCCCGCTTCAAGAGGCTGTTAAGTTCGACTCCGCGCATAAAGGGTCTCTTTGCCATTCGTAGCCTCCTTCTCTATCCACTGGAATTAATGGGACTCGTTGAAGACATTTGTGTTAGCATACCACTTCCTTGTAGACAAGCGATAAATACGTACGGTTTTCGGAGAATATCAGTGTTGCCAAGGAAGAAATGGAAAGACTGCCCAATTTGCGGCGCTGCTGGAACCATGCGCTTCAAGAAAGGCCTCCGCGAACACTGTGAGATGAAAAGTTACAGTGGGATTGATGTCGAAGGCCTCGACGGGCACTTCTGCACCAAATGCGAAGATGGATTCTGGACACTGGCGTCGGAGCGGAAGCTGTCTCAAGCGCTCAGCGAACACATGGCCCGCGAGGACTCTACTCGCGTCACGGCCTCGGAAATCGCCAGCGTCAAGGAAGCAGCCCAAGCGCTTAGCATTACGGTGCAGGGCGTCCACAAGATGATGAAGGAAGGCCGGCTTCGCTATGTCGTCGCCGCGGAGTTGCGATTGCCTATTCGCTCGGACCTGAAGCGCATTGTCGATTCAAAAGTCGCACGGCCAATTCCCAGGTCAACCAAACGCCGCATCCAGTCCGCCTGAAGACCCTGGCCCCGTCACTGGACTAAATGCGCTCTTCCCTATTCTCCTCTCACTACATTTCTTCAATTCTATCTGTGCCATCTGTGTAATCTGTGGATGCCCCTCCCGATTTCAACCGCGTTCGCAGTCTCGCCGCTTGCATGTCCAGCCCCGTTTTCTTTACCGTTCCC
>JBAZRU010000160.1:0-6706 GCA_041662805.1 Candidatus Hydrogenedentales bacterium
GCCGGAGAGAACGTCAAGCCAAGGGTCATTAGGGACCCATGGACCACTCCCTACGTCTATGACCTCAAAGACAGCGGAAGCAGTTACAGGCTCTTCTCCTGCGGCCCGGATAAGAAACCGGAAACAAGAGATGACATAACGCTTGAGGATTTAAGGCGCGCCAAATCCTAGCGCCAATGGAAATGCCGTAATAAGTGATCACGACGAAAGAGACACCGACCTTGGGAAACCCACAACGGCCTGAAGGCATCACGAATCTCATTTCGAGTCTCGACGTGCTGCGCACGGCCGGGAAGGTGCTTGTATATGTTTTTCTGCTTGCGACTCTTATCTATGTACTCAAGCCCCGCATGATCTGCCGAGTCGAGAATGCGCCCGTTTCTGCAGCATTGTCCGGCCTTCACAGCATCAAGCACCTGCTTGCCGAGTACGCCTCTGAGCATGCGGGAAAGTTCCCCGCCTCGCTCGCCGATTTGCCCAGGCCTCCCGACTCCAAGACGGAGACGCTTCCGGATTCCGAGACCATAGACCCCTGGGGAACAACCTACGTATACGAGGCAAAGAACATGGGGGAGAGCTACAGCCTCTTCTCCTGCGGCACCGATAAGAAACCAGGCACGAAGGACGACATCACCATTGAAGATTTGATGCGCGCACAGAGCGTCGCCTCGCGGAACTCGGCGAAATGATGTGCTCAAACGAGATGATACGAACATCCCGAAACGCCAACGCCGGCTTCACGCTGATGGAACTCATCATCGTGATGTCAATCATCGCCATCCTGTCCGCCGCGGTTGTGCCCATTTATCACGGCTCTGTCTCCTGGGTCCAGCGCGACCGCGCCACGCGCGATTTCGTTGCGCTCATGAAGTACGCCCAGGAACGCGCCATCATCGATACCGTCGAGTATCGCTTCTACATGAACGCCGACAAGCGCGCCTATTGGGTCATGCGCCTCGACAAAGTCGAAGACGACGGCGAAAAGCTGTTTGCGCGGCCGGAGGAAGGCGAGGGGATCGTGCGGCGTCTTCCGGAGACGATTGCGCTGAGGAAGCCCAAAGCCCATTTCGACAAGAAGGCCAAGGCCCACTACATTTCCTTCTTCGGAAGCGGTGCGTGCGACGAGGCCAAAGTCGAGCTCATCGTCGACAAGCGGCAGAAGATCGTCATCGACACGAAAGGCCGCCTTGGCCAGTTCGAGGTGAAATCGTGATGGTCGCGACAGGCAGCTCACAAAAGGCCTCCAAGGGCTGGATCCTGATCGAGACGCTCGTCGCGCTTGTCGTCCTGAGCATTGGCATCGTGGCCGCCAACCGTGCGCTCGGTGAATCCCTTTTCACCCGCGCCATGGCCCAGGACTACACCCAAGCGCGCTTCTTCCTCGAACAGGTCATGTCCGAGTTGGAGCTTCAACCCGTGCTCGCGGAGAACAGCACGGGCAAAGGCGATTTCGGCAAGGACTTTCCTCGCTTCAATTACAAGTGGGCCGTCACTCGCTACGATCTTCCCGTTCCGCGGATTCCTCCGGAGATTCTCTTGAACTTCCCGAATGGCGTCCAATTGCCCGTTCCCTATCTCGGCAAGATTTCCGTAACCGTCTCATGGACACGCCGCGAACAGACGTTCACGCGCACCGTGGAAACCCTGATTGGTCCCGAACGACTCTTTGTCTACGAAAAGGCTGTGGAGCAAGGTGAATCACCCCAGGCGCAACCAAAGTAGAGCAAGCCAGGGTTTTACCCTGGCCGAGCTGCTTGTGGCAACCACCATCGTCACGATTGTGATGACGGCGGTGTTCACTGCCTACAGCTCGTCCATCCGCCTTTGGCGCATCGGCGAATCGAATCTGCGAACGTATCAAGACGCACGCACGTCCCTTAGCATCATGAGGCGGGAACTCCAGAACATTGTGCCCGGCGCCATTCACCTCATGCAGGGGACTGACGACGAACTCGAGTTCTTTGCCGTTGTCCCCCCGATGGATGTTGAAGAGGGCTCTGGCCCGAGGACGATGTGGGTCCGTTACCGCATCAAGAAAGGTTCCGCAAAGACCGGGGCCACCCTGGTGCGTGAAGAACGCGTTGTGGAGAGTTCGCTTCCGCCCGCGCCACCCAAGGACGGCGAGATCGACAAGTCCATCATCAAGCTCGGCAATGAACGCCAATTCGACTTGGCCGGGCACGTCGATGACTTCGTCATTAAGTACTACTGGCTTCCTCCGAAAGATGAATTGAAGGAAATCGATCCCTCGCTGCCCCCGGCCCCTATCAAGTTCATTGTGCTCGATGAACTCAAAGAGGGAATGGGAATGCCGCAAGGTATTCGCATCGAACTGACGCTCGAAGACGACACCGTCTCCAAGAAATCCAAGGCACAGAAGACGACCTTCACGACGATGACCGCCTTTCGTGGCCCCACATCTGAAATCGACCGCGACTCTTTCGAAAAGGAAGGAGGGCTGATCGATGCGGGCGCATGATCTCAGTTCCTCCGATATCGCCACCGCATATGCCGTCGCCAGTCCATCTTTTTCTTCTGTCCAAAATCCAAAATCCAAAATCCAAAATGCCCTGTCTCCAACTTCGGGTTACGTCTTAATCACGGTCCTGTGGGCGCTCGTCGTGCTCACCGCCCTCATGGTGGGCTTCGGCCGGCGCGCCATGATGGACCAACGCGCCGCCGCCTATTCGATCGATCACACCGAAGCCTACTTCAAGGCCCGAGGAGCCATCGAGATGGGCATCGCCCACGTGCAGAATGAAGTGTTCATCCAGTCCCTTTACAACAACGTCGGCCTCGAATACAGCCTTAATCTGCAAACGCGAAAAGCCGACTTGATGTCCGGCGCGGGCGCGTTTGCTCCTATCGATTCCGGACTCTACGAAGGCGACGAGGCCGGATTCGAACTCGAAGACGCCGAGTCCCGCATTTCCCTCAATACCTCCAATGAGGACATCTTCGACAATATCGATGACCTGAGCTTCTCGACCGTCGACGCAATTGTGGAACGGCAGAAAACGAAAGACGACCCGGACAAGGGCAACCCATTCCTGACCGTTGATGAAGCTCGCTACCTGAAGGGCATGACCGACAGCCTGTGGGATGGGGATCAAGATTCGAAAGGACTCCGCGATCTCTTCACCATCTACGGAGATGGCCGTATCAACATCAACACCGCCTCCGAGGAAGTCCTAAAGGCTATCCCCGAACTCTCCGACGATACCCGTGATTCGATCATCGGGTACCGCCAGGGACCCGACGGGACTATCGACACGAAAGACGACCGGACCTTCCGCACCGTCGGTGAGTTGTCCAAGCGACTCTCGCTCAGCCCAGAACAACTCGCGCCTATTCAGAAGTATTGTAAGTTGAGGTCGCAGGTCTATAAAATCAAGGGCTTTGCAACCGATCGACAGGGGAAGATCCGCGTAACCGCAGAAGCGGTAGTCGAAATCAAACTCGATGAGGTCACTTTCCTTAATTGGATGGAGGGCGGAATTGGCTCGTAAGTCTTCGAATATCGCGATTCTTCAGGTAGATGGCAACGTCATCTCCCTGCTGCGATGCCATCGAAGCCAGAAAGGCGTCGAAGTTCTCGACCACATCGTCGAGCGCGGCGCGTGGTCTTCGCAAGACGACTCTCTCAAGACGGCGTTGCGCGATTTCGCCGCCAAGCACCGCGTCGCCGAAGATCATTTGTACACCGTTCTTGCCCGTCACGATATGACCGCCCGTATTCTCATGCTTCCTTCGGAGTCACTTGAAGAAATTGCGGGCATGGTACAACTGAGCATCGAAGAATACGTCCCCTATCCGCCTCACGAAGTCGTCGTTGATCAGTGCGTCTTGCAGAAGATGTCCGACGGCCAGTCGCGCGTACTCGCTGTTCTTGCCCATCGCGATGTCGTCGAATCGCACGTCGCCCTTTTGAAATCCTGTGGCCTCGAACCCGAGCGAATCTTCGTGAGCACCGCGTGCCTCGGCGCGGCCTGCGCCTCGCTCCACGCCGGCGAGCGATGGGCCCTCCTCCACCTGGGCGCCGCGGGCATCGAGGTCCTCGTCTTCAACGCCGGCCGCATCGAATTCGGCCGCGGCGTCGCAACCGCCCATGATTGGTCCGCCAACCCGGACCAGGATTTCGAGGCCATCGAAGAGCTGTCCGCCGAGCTGCGCGCATCGCTCTCCGCCTATCGCCGCGAAAGCGATGACGGTGAATCCGTCGAGCGCGTCTATCTCTGCTCCGAATCGGCGGATGTCGCCCGGATCGCTCAAGTCTTGGCCGATACTTCCGGTCTGGAGTGCTCCCCAGCGCGCATTCCCAAGACACTCTGCACAAAGGGCGACGAACTGTTGAAAGGCGTGCCCCTGATTCCCCTTGGCGCAGCATTGGCCGCGCAGGATCGCACGCCCTTGGTCATCAGCCTCGTGCCGCATTCGCTCTCCGAAAGCCGCCAGCGCGCCTCGTTCAAGAGTAAATTCTATCGCACGGCCGGACTCGGTATTGCAGTGCTCATTGCCCTGCTAGCTGTCTACGGGCAGGCCTATTGGCAGCGAACTGCCTATATCCGCGAGCTTCAGCAGAAAGCTGACCAACTCAAGCCCAAGGCACTCGACGTCGAAACGAAGAAGAAGCAACTGGGTGTGTTGCAGCGCGGTCTTGATAGACGCAGTTCCGCGCTTGAACTCCTGGCCGAGTTGGTGAAGCGGGCGCCAAGCTCCGGCCTCAACATCACCCGCTTCAACTTTATCCACGGACAGAGCATCACCGTCTCCGGACGCGCCGAGACCATTACCGTCGTCGAAAACTGGATCGATACGCTACGTGAGGCCGGGAAATCGGAAGTCCTCCAGTTCGCGCGGGTCCAACCTGGTTCTCACAAGCAGGTCGAAGAGAACGGGAAGAACGTCTGGCAATATGAAATCGTTATCCCCTTGAGCGAGGGGGAACCTGTCGCACCTGCCGGGGAGGAAGTTGCCGATGAAGAGTGAACCAGGAGATACTCGGTGATCGGTTTCGTTAAAAAGCTGTCGCCTTCGGAGCGCAGGCTGGCCATCCTCGCTGGCGTCTTGTTGCTTGCCGCGATCTTTGTCGTCGGCACCCTTCGCGCCCTCGATAGCTTGGCCTCCATGGATGAGACCATCTACGGCTTGCAGCAGGACCTGCTGTACTACAAGCAACTGACCGTACAGGCCGAGGCCGTCGAAAAGGCCTATCAGGCCATTGCCGCGCAGCACTCCAGCCAGTGGACCCAAGAAGAAATCCATGATCGTCTGGGCCGCGAGATCAGACGGCTCGCCGCCAAGAACCTGCCCCAACCGGGAGTCGAGGTTCCTCCCGCTCAGGCAGGCAATGTGCTCGTCGATATCCGCTCAATGCCCAGCGGGACGCTCGAGGACAGTGGAGAAGGATATCGCAGCTACACGATCACGTTCCGCACGGAGCAAGCTCCGGTACTGAGCCTCGCCACTTTCCTTGAACGTTTGCAGCAAAGCGATCAGGCCCTGCGCGTCGACAGCATCGATATTTCGCGTCTGCCCGCAGTCAATAGCGTTACGGCCTTCATGAAGGTGACGCGAACCGTTATAGGCGCACCCAGCGCGGAAGCTCCGGTTGCCCCCCCGAAGGCCCCTGTCGAAGTGGGTAATCTCGTGCGCAATCCCGGCTTCGAAGAGTGGGACTCGCAGACGTCCACGGCCAAGGATTGGGCTGTTCAAGGCTGCACGCTGACCCAATCCCAGGAGAACGTTACCGAAGGCAAGAACAGTGTCCGAGTCGTAGCTGAGCAGGACGCCGCGGCCTTCTATCAAGAGCAGAATCTCGTCGCGGGCAGCACCTACGAGGTCGTCCTCGACCTTCAAGCGGAAGCCCCGGCCAACATCACCGTGGCGAATGGAAGTGACGGCATCCCTCTGGGTGAAGGCCAGGCCGCCCGGTCCGACAGCGCGGTCTATCGCTATCGTTTGCGCTTTACCGCGCCTGGCGAGTATGGGGCCACTGTCTCCATTCGTGCACCCTATATCGTTCTTAGTACGAAGACCGCCGTTGTTACCGTCGACAATGTGTCGCTTACCCGGATGGAGGACAAGCCGTGAAGCGTTTCCTACTTCCGCTTGGCGTTCTCCTGCTGCTTGCGTTGGTGGCACTGCTGGTTGTTGGCTTCTTCAAGAGTCCCGTGATTGCCGAAAAGAACCGGTTCGCCGTCGAGCTTGAAGACTTGCAGCCGCCCCCCTATGCCCCCGACAGCACCGAGGCCGACTCTTCCGCTTGGCGCAATGATGTCACGGTGAGGGCCGATGTCTGGGAGCCCCTGGTCGCAGCGGCAGTGCAAGCCGCTCCGCCGCCCAACCTCTCCGCCTTGCTCGCTGGCGTTCAACCCAAACGAAATAAGATGGCCGATAAGATCCAGATCATTGTGGACGGCAAGAAGGACTGGTACGGACAAGGCCAACAGATAAAAGGCTGTACCATCAAGGAGATCACCGACGCAGGAGTCCTGTTTTCTCTCGTGCAGGGGGGACAGGAGTACAATGTCAGCATTCCGAGGCGCTAATGGGTAGCGTTGCGAGTGGTGAGTACTGACTGTTGAATTTTAGAAGTTTGCGCTATACTGTAAACGGTTAACGTTCGCCAGGGGCCTCAGCGGCCAGCTCGGTAGATGCTATTCCGTCTGAATCGCGGGAGGATAGAAGTGAGACGTATCTGGAT
>JBAZRU010000160.1:6716-11760 GCA_041662805.1 Candidatus Hydrogenedentales bacterium
ACTTGCGGCTGTGCTGACGCCCTTATCCTGGGCGCAACAGAGCCCCGTCACTCCCGCGCCCACGCCCGTAGTCGACGTCGGTGCTGGCGGCGGCGGAGCCATTGTCCAGAATTTCGCTCCAGATGGGCAGGACTCCCAGAATGCAAGGGTCGCGCAGCCCGGGGGCGGCTCTCAACCCCAAGCGACGACGCAGCAGACCAGGGGCGCTTCGGTTAAGGCCATCAAACAGGAGCGCCGTCAAGTCACCATCGGCGCGTCCGGGGCCTTTGAGCCTATCCTACAACGCAAAGTCGAATACGGCGATGTCCCCGATGAGGGGCAGCCCATTACGCTTCTTGCCGCCGACGCGGCCGTGCCCGTAATCGAACTCCTCGACTATGTCGCGACGTCGACGGGCTGGAACATCATCGCCTCGAAAGGCCTTGAGGGCTTGGCTGTCCGCTTTTGGGTGAATGAAGTCAAACCGAAGCAGGTAATGTCCGTGCTCAAGTTCAACGGCATCCATTACGAATACGATGCCGAAAACAAATTTCTTTACGTGATGCTGAACGAAGAGTACCTTGCCCGGCAGTTCGGCGCAGTCGAGAGTGCCGAGTTCCAGATTAAGCACGCCGACGTAATCGACATGGAATCCATTCTTTCCGCCCTCACGTCCGAATCGGGCAAGCTTGTCAGCGACCCCCGCACGGGCCGCATTCTCGTGTGGGACACCGAGGCCAACATCGAAGAGATGACCAAGGCCGTCGAACAGATGGATGTCCCGCTCGAACCGCGCGTGTTCGCGCTCAAGCACCTCGCGGCCGAAGACCTGCTTGAATCCATTCAGAGCCTGCTCTCCGAGCGCGGTCTCGCCAACTCCGACCCCCGAACGAATTCCATCGTCGTCACCGATTTGCCAAGCCGCCAGGACCAGATCGGAAAGATGCTCGAAGCGCTCGACCAAAAACTTGAGACGCGCACGTGGACCTTGAACTATGCCGATCCGAAGACCATCTCCGAACGGATCGAAGCTATCTTGCCCGAAGACACGACCGGCCTGACCATCGATGAAGATACCCACCAAGTCAGCATGACATCGATTCCAGCCCGCATCGAAGAACTGGAAGAGATGATCAAGATGTGGGACGTCAAAGGCCGTCAGGTCACGATTGAGGCTTACCTCGTCACTGCCTCCAGTTCCGTCATGCGAAATCTCTCCATAAACTGGTCCTACTTCGACGAAATATCCGGTGTGCCCTTTGCCATCCAAAGCGGCAACGCTACTCCCGACTACACCTCAAGCCCCGAATCGGGACAACGCGCCACGGTCGGTCGCAAACCATACCGCGCGTTCCTCCGCGATTCGTTCAACAATTCTCCCATCCAAGAAGTCAGCAACCCCGATGGCGGCGAGGCTGGAAAGCTCACGGGCAACTATGTCCTCGACCCCGACTTCAAAGGCAATCGCGTCGCCGCCGTCTTGGACTACCTCGACCGAAACGGCGAGATCCGAATCCTCGCGCGCCCGCGCGTTACCGTGCAAGATGGGGAAGAGGCCAGCTTCGAAAATACGCGTGAGAACGCGTACCAGACCTTTGGTTTCTCCAACACGGGCATCGTCTCAAACGATCAAGATACCGGCATTGCCTCGCGCGTCTCCCCGGGCAGCGTGCAATTCGTGACCACCGGCACCATCCTGAAGGTTAAGCCTCGTATCAACGACGATGCGAATATACTAATGGAGATCGAGGCCGAAGACAGCACCGCCGAAGACAAAACCATCGAGACCGCCAACCTGAAAAGTACCGTCCCCGAGAAGTCTCAGAACAAAGCGACCACGATGGTCTTGGTCAACAGTGGTCAAACCCTTGTGATTGGCGGCCTTCGCTTCGCCAGTCTCACTGACTCTGTCGACAAAGTACCCATCCTTGGAGACATTCCCTTCTTGGGCCGCCTCTTCAAAGGCACCGAGAAGGATCACAGCAATCGTGAGCTGGCGGTGTTCATAACGTCAACCATTGTGGACGAATTCACACAGCCCGAAGCGGAAGAGCTTGCGAAATTCGACGCCGAAACTGCCGACAAGTTCCGTCACTCGAAGAAGAACACCTGGGGCCGCGTCCAGGATAGGATGTCGGGCGGCGCAAACGAACTCTCGGTCGCTCTCGGAGACAATGGCAAGTTCTACGTCGATGGAAAGACCATTACCATCGACGAGCTTCAAGCCGAGTTTGACAAGGCGCGCGAAGCCAAGATAAAGCCCACGGTCTATCTCCGAGCCCATCCAAACGCACCAGCGGGCCTCGCCGACGAAGTGAAGACGAGAGCAGAGGCCGCCGGGCTCAAGTTCAAGCAAGAAGAAAACGCGTCGCCCTTTGTACCCTCCTACAAGGAGGACGTGCTACCGAACGACCGTCAGTCGGAAGCCCCCTGATTCTTCTGCCCCCGGCGGCACGCTTATTCTTGAGGTGAAGCAGGGCGCATAGCCGCGGCTAGCAGCAGCCCCCACCCAACGAGAAATGCCACCCCGCCCAATGGGGTTATGGCGCCAAGCCACCGTATGCCGCTGACCGCAAGCACGTACAAGCTCCCCGAGAATATCAGTACACCGACGGTCCACATGACGCACGCCCACCGAGTGCAGCGCATTCGCCAGAATCCCGCACCGCCGAACGATACGGCTACCAGGGCCAACGCGTGGTACATCTGATATCGCACGCCCACTTCGAAAATGGCCAGCATCTCGGGCGAAATGCGCTGCTTTAATCCATGCGCGCCGAACGCCCCCAACGC
This sequence comes from Candidatus Hydrogenedentales bacterium, assembly GCA_041662805.1. Lineage (GTDB taxonomy): Bacteria > Hydrogenedentota > Hydrogenedentia > Hydrogenedentales > SLHB01 > JAIBAQ01. Next base: position 9,489 of record JBAZRU010000160.1, read on the forward strand.
AACTGCCAGCCCGCCCAAAATAGCTCCCACTGCCAAGCTTCGTCGTTCAGCCTTTCCCATGGAACCCTTCCTTATTCATCGTATCCACCAAACAAAACCGGCGGGCCCCAACGCTACAATCGGAGCCCGCCAAGTGTGCGTGCAAATCAGCTAAGGGATAAGCGTAGACGTGAAAGCATTCATGATAGACGCCCACGCCCTGCTCACCGGATACTCCGACGGGTATTTCAGGAACGACACATGGCCGTCCATGTACAACACGTTACCACCGCCCGGCACGTGATTGTACGACGGTTTACCAACTGCGTTCACCGGACTCTGCACAAGGTCGTACATGGCAACGACCGTGCTCTGGGCCTCGCTTGAAGCAGCCGGGTTGTTGATGTCCGAAATGAAGAAGCGCTCGATCCCCTCACGCATGCGATAGATCGTGTAGGAGCCATCCGCCGCGCTGTTGATCGAGATGTCGCCATCAAACGTCGCCGGATTCGATACGTAGGTCAACGCCTGAACGTAGAAGTCCGGGTCCGTGGCTGGAGGATCGGCATTCTCACTCGAAGCGCCCAGCATGTAATGCTCCGGCTTGAATGCCCAACCCAGGTAAACGTACGAAATCGGGCTGAACGCGCATGGGTCAATCACGTCACTGACCTTCCACTCCGTTTCCCAATCCTGGTTGTCCGGGTCGGAAGGACACAGCAGTACATTCACATCCGTCAAATACTCGGGATAGACCGACGGGCCTTCGAAAAACAAATCGTCGAGCTCCGGGGCCACATCGCACGTTGCTCCCGCGATATGCGAACTCGCACGCGCTTTCAGGTGCGGCCACTTCTCCCCCCGCGATTCGTTGGAGTACATCTTAAACACAAGACCCAACTGCTTCAGGTTATTCTGGCAGCTTGCGCGCCGGGCGGCCTCCCGCGCGCGTGCCAGCGCAGGCAACAGGATCGCCGCAAGTATTCCAATAATTGCGATTACAACCAACAATTCGATCAGCGTAAACCCACGTTTTCTCACAGTTGTATTTCCTCCCTTTTTGTGTCTGCGCGGATCTCTGCCCTGCAATGCAAATGAGACCACCAGACGTGCCCTTCCTCAGACCACTCTGAGCACCTGCCCTTTGCCTGTCCCTGTCACCGTATGCACCCACTCCGGGACGGGCAAATGTCGACAGAATATGCCACAAGCACCCATTTGAAGACAACCCGTGTCGACCGCCATGCCAGGAATTGCCGCGCGAGCAAACACCCTCTTGCCCGACGCAGAATCCACGTTTCGCGGGTTGGACAACGTTGTCGCGCGACTCAGGCCAGCCTCAGCTCCTTCTCAACAAACAACCGGTGCGCCGAATCGTTACATCCAGCGCACCGGTGAATATTCGTGTACCCGACCCCGTCTAGTCGCCCTGATACAGCGGGATCGAGGATCCGCATTGCTGTATCGGACTCACCTTTTCAAACTCTTCGGCCGGAATCGAAGGGCCTGGCCTCTTGCATTCCTTATCGAAGATATCCTTCAGCACATTTGCGATGTCGACTGGCGTCATCGCCTCGATATGCTGACGTTGAAGCGCATACGCGGGCTTTCCATCCTTGAACAAGACGATGTTCGGCGACGAAGGCGGTATGTCGCCCATATACTCGCGCGCCCGTTGCGTCGCTTCCCGGTCCATCCCTGCAAATACCGTCACGTTGGCGTCCGGGATGAGGCCATTCTGAAGCGCCAGCATCACGCCAGGGCGGCATCCGCCCGCGGCGCACCCGCACACCGAATTGATAACCAGCAACGCCGTACCCTTGGCGCCTTCGCCCAGGACTTCGTCAACAGCTTCAGGCGTGGTCAGAGGTGTAACCCCAACCGCCGCCAACTCTTCCCACATCGGCTTAACCGCTTCTGGATCGTACATGGGGGGCATGAAATATCTCCTTGAAAGACAGCCTCTCACACCCTCGTCAAACGTTTACAGCCGATACCTTTATTCCCTAGGCTTTCGAGTCGGGCCCATCCGCGGGCAGGTTCAGCTTCGCATCCAGCTTCTCGTTCTTCGCCATCATCTCGTCCCACGTGACCATGCGGTTCTCGTAGGCCGCCATTCGCCCGAGGACGCCGGTCAGCGTGCTGTTTGCCGCTTCCTGGGAGTTGTCGATCGGCGCATTGTTCGCAATGCTGTCGCAGAACAGCTTCATGTTGGCGACCGCGCCGTCGCGGTAGATCTGTTCCGTCTTGCCGCCTTGCCAGCCGCCCTGCTTGTTCTTCAAATACACGTCGC
>JBAZRU010000161.1:0-11751 GCA_041662805.1 Candidatus Hydrogenedentales bacterium
CGAAAACGGCAACCGGCAGCGCTGGCGCCTCGGTGGTGCAAAGCATAGAATGAACCGAATCGGGAGTGCCAGGAATGACCGAAGCGCGGATAGTCGCCAATTCGAACCGCCCCAATACCGTCAAGTCCCTCGCCAACGACTTGCGTGCGTTGGGGATAGGTCCGGGCATGGTTCTGCTGGCCCATTCCTCGATGAGCAGACTGGGGTGGGTGTGCGGGGCCGAGCAGGCCGTCATTCTCGCCCTCGAAGAGGCGCTTGGTACGACGAGCACCCTCGTGACGCCCACGCATTCGACCCACCTATCGGACCCCGCGCCGTGGTGCTCCCCTCCCGTGCCCAGCGAATGGTGGCCGGAAATCCGCGAATCGGCCCCGGCATTCGACCCCGACCTGACGCCGACCCGGGGCATGGGAGCCATCCCCGAGTGCTTCCGCAAACAGCATGGCGTCGAGCGTAGCGGCCATCCGCACGTCTCTTTCGCGGCGTGGGGCGCGGAGGCGCACGCGATTGTCTCGGATCACGCGCTTTCCTATGGACTCGGCGAAGGCTCCCCGCTCGCGCGCATCTACGAGCGCGATGGCTGGGTGTTGTTGCTGGGCGTTGGACACAACAGCAACACGTCGCTTCACCTTGCGGAGCATCGCGCCGACTATGCGGCGAAACGCGTCGTGACGCAATGGGCTCCCGTTTCAAGGCAGGGCGAACGCGTGTGGATATCGTTTGACGACCTCAATTGCGATTCGAGCGATTTCGAGCGGCTTGGTCACGAGTTTAACGAATCCGGCCAGGCCATCTTTGGGTGTGTAGGGGCGGCGGATGCTACGTTAATGCGGCAACGCGCCCTGGTGGACTTTGGGGTAAGCTGGTTGGAAAGCAACCGGACTTAACGTTGGGAGAGAACATGCGTCCATTTCAAAAGACTTCGCGAGCCCACCGGTTCGTCGAATTGAGAAGCGTACTTGCGCTTGCCCTGTTTGGATTCGCGTGCTTGGCCGCGACACTCGCGTTCGCGGCTCCGCTTCGCATTGCCGTGGAACCCGGGCATGGCCGCCTGACGGAACTCACGGACCCGCGCAACGGCCACAACTTCGTGGACACCGCAACTCCATCGTGCCTCTGGTCCGTTGAATCTCTTGACCCCGCCGTGCCGGGGTTTACCGCCGATGCCGCGAAATCGTTTGTGCAGCAAACCGCACCCGGCAACCCGCAGTCGCTTGAGCTGGTCTGGTCCGATTTTGGAATCGCCTCCACGCCGGACTTGCGCGTGGTCGTCACGGTTGCTCTTCCCGAAGAGCAATCCATGAGCCTGTGGCGCATCCGTGTCGAGAACGCTGCCGGATTTGCGATCAAGGCAATCCATTTCCCGTGCATCGAAAACGTGGCCAAACAACCGAAGGAGACACTGGTGGTCCCGGTGTGGATGGGCGAACGCACCGATCAACCTCGCGAGGCGATGAACGGCGCGGATGGCACGCCGAGGCGCAACGAGTGGGGCTATCCCGGCATTTTATCCATGCAATGCCTCACGATGTATGGCGCGGACGGCCCCGGCCTCTATGTCGCCTGCAACGATTCAGAAACGCGCCAGAAGCGATTTGCCGTGTCCGGCAACGGCAAAGGAAGCCTGGGGGTGGACATTGTCCATCTGCTGGAGAGCGGAACCGGCTCCGCGCAGTATGAGATGCCCTACGACGTGCTGCTCGGCACCTTCGAGGGAGACTGGTACACGGCAGCGGAGTTGTATCGCGCGTGGGCAATAGTCCAACCGTGGGCTAGACGGAGCCGTTTGAAGCAAGGCACAACGCCGCCATGGGTGTTGGACACGGGCATCTGGATGTGGAATCGCGGGAAGGCCGCGGGCGTGCTGACGCCCGCCGTCGATCTTGCCGATCACGCGCAAATGCCCGTCAGCGTCCTGTGGCATTGGTGGCACGGCTGCGCCTACGACGCGGGCTTCCCCGAGTACCTTCCGCCACGGGACGGTGACGGGCCATTTCGCGAGGCCTTGTCCGCCGCGCAGGCCAAGGGCGTGCATGCGATCGTCTACATGAACCAGCGCTTGTGGGGCATGACCACGGAGAGTTGGAAGACGCAAAACGCCGAGCGCTACGCCGTCAAAGGCGCGGACGGCAGCGTGCGCCCCGAGGTCTACAACATCTTCATGAAGGTGCCGTGCGCGTCAATGTGCATGGGCACGGAATTCTGGCGGAATACCTACGCCGGTATTGCCGAGAATGCAGTGCGCGGGTTGGGCATCGACGGCATCTACATGGACCAGGCGTGCTCCAGTCTTGCCTGCTACGACGCCAGCCACGGGCACCCGCTGGGCGGCGGGTCGTATTGGATGAACGGATTTCGCGCAATGCAGGCCGACATCCGCGAACGCTGCGCCCCCGCGCGTCCGGTCGCCTTGGCGGGCGAGGGATGCGGCGAGGCATGGCTGCCCTACCTCGACATGATGCTGAACCTCCAGGTCAGCACCGAACGGTTCATGGCGCGCGACCTGTGGGAGCCCGTGCCGTTCTTCCACGCCGTGTACCACGACCACGCGGTGTTCTTCGGCACCTACGGTTCGCTGACGATGCCGCCCTATGACGAGTTGTGGCCCGCCGAATTCGCGCCCGCTACGCCGCTCGTGCTCTTGGACAGGAAGTTCTCGCGGCAGTTCATGCTCGAACAGGCGCGCACCTTCGTGTGGGGGCAACAGCCCTCGATCGCGAACTACCGGCCCGAGCACTTCGAATCGCGGACGGACGAGCTGAACTACGTCCTGAAACTGGCGCGCATGCACCGCGACGCGAAGAAGTTTCTGTTGCACGGCGCGTATCTGCGGCCACCGAAGTTCGACGCCCCCGAGGAAGAGCTGGACATCTCCCGCCTGTCCATTTACGCGGGGCAACGAGACCAACTAAAGGAGTCGCGCAAGACGGTCCCCGTCGTGATGGCATCGGCATGGCGCGCGCCCGATGGCGACGTGGCAATAGCTGTAGCCAGCATTGCGGAGCGTCCGGTGAAACTTCCGATTGTCTTGCCTGCGGCGGACTACGCGATGCCAAGCCCCTCGGACATCTTCGTGAATGACGGCGCGGCGCGCACGCGAATCGGAAGCTACGAGGGCGGCGACTTCACGCTCGACGTAGACTTTGCCGCGCGGGAAGCGCGCGTCTACGAGTTCGTGAAGAAATAGAAGCCTACTTCGCAGCGCCGGAGTAGACGCCGATCATCGCGTTGAGAAAGAGACGCCGTATGGCGTCATAGCCGCGATCATTCGGGTCTTCGAGGTTGTCGTAATACCAATAGTGCGGATCGTCGCTCCGATAGTGGGTGCGCCAGAATCGCGTGCAATGGACGCCGTGCCCGAGAAAGGCATTGTGCATATCCACGATGTGGACATTGGGATGGCGTTCCGCGCACGCCGCAATGATCCGGTTGTACTCCGCGAGAATCGCAACTCCGTCCGGCCAGTGCGGCAATCCCGCGGCAGGCGCGTCTCCCGAGCCGTCCGTCGGATCGTAGATCGCAGCGAGGAAGATGTGGCATCCGCCCGGGAACAGACTCGTGGTCTGCTCGAGGATCGTGTTGATGCGCGACTCGAAGTTGGCGATCCAAGGTTTAGCCTGCTCAAGCGTCGCGCCGTACATGGCGCCCTCGCGCGGCGGGATACGTCCATACATGTGGATCAGGTCGTTCCCGCCGGTAGTCATCACGACCACGCCCTTCGTCTCCGCGGGGTAGGGCGTCAGCTTCGGCAGTTGCGATTCTATGCAGTCGATAGACGTGCTCCCGGATACGGACTCGTTGCGCACCGTGAGTTGCGGAAAAACGGCGCTCAGGTTTCTTCCCGCCATATCGGGGAACTCGTCAGGCGGATTCTTTACGAGGCGGTCCACATAGGATAAACCTGGCGACGCCCCATAGCCCGCGGTCACGCTGTCGCCCAATCCGAGCACGACAACTGGGCCCGCATCCCACACCTTCTGAAACGGCTCTACTGGGACTGCCGGTCCGGCGGGTCCGGCGCCCATCGGGCGCGACAAGAAGTAATGGTAGTACCCAAGCGCGCCGCCGATCAGAACGACCGCCAGCACACCCAGCACGGCCAAGCGCATTGGCAGGGTACGTCGCGAACGAGTTGCTCCAGAGGAATCGCTCATTGCGGATACTCCAATCGCATTGGCCATGCGGGACTGCATGACCGTGTGAGCACGATAGGCCAAAAGTCCTTCGACGATCAATCGGCAAGTAGCTTCGCGGCTTCCAAGAGTATATCTTCATGAGCAGAGAGAACAGCCGGATGCGTCCAAAGAGCTATCGACACACGGGGAGCGAAGACATGGCCACGACATTTGAGCGCCGGGAGTTTCTCGGCATGGCGGCGGGGACGGCATTGGGGCTTGCCATGGCGGGAACAGCCCAAGCGCAGGAAAGTGACGCGAAGCCCGTACGCGTGGGCGTGATCGGAACGGGTGGCCGGGGCAAGGGCCTCACGGGCAATCTCGTTGCCATGCCCGGCGTCGCGATTCTCGCGGTTTGCGACATCAACCCCGAAGCGGCGAAGGCGGCGCAAGAAATCGTCATGAAGGCAGGCCAGCCGAGCCCCGAAGCGTACACGCGCGACGAACAGGTGTTTCAAGAGTTGGTCACGCGCGATGATCTCGACGCAGTAATCATCGCCACACCGTGGAATTGGCACACGCCCATGGCCGTGGCCGCGATGAAGGCGGGAAAATACGTCGGCGTCGAGGTGCCCGCCGCGCTCACGTACGACGAGTGCTGGGCGCTCGTCGACACCTCCGAGCAAACGAAGATGCCGTGCATGATGCTCGAGAACTGGAGTTTCCGCCGCGACAATCTCGCGGTGTTGCAAATGATTCGCCAAGGCCTTCTCGGAGAAATTGTTCATTGCCATTGCGCGCACTCCCACGACTGCCTCGATCACTGGTGGTTCGACACATCAGGCAATATCCGCTGGGGCGGCGAGTTCCTGGTCAAGCGGAATTGCGATCAATATCCGACGCACAGCGAGGGGCCGGTGCTGAGTTGGCTCGACATCAATTGCGGCGACGCCTACGCCACGCTCAGTTCCATGGCGACGAGCTCCAAGGGCATCAATGCCTTCTTCGCGCGCAAGTACGGAGCGGACCATCCGAACGCGAAGCGCGAGTACAAGCAGGGCGACATCGTGACGAGCATGATTCGCACGCACATGGGGAAGACTATCGTCATCAACTACGACATGCAATTGCCCCGTCCCTACGACAACCGCTGGATGGTGCAAGGAACGCTGGGCGTCTATGACGAGGCGCGCGCCTCGGTGAGCATCGAGGGACGCAGCCCGACGAGCCACGAGTGGGAGCCGTTCGAACCCTACCAGACGGAATTCGATCACCCCTGGTGGAAAGAATTCGCCGCGGATGCGTTGGCTGCGGGGCATGGCGGCACGGACTACATCGAATTGAAGATGTTCATCAAGGCCGTCCGCGAGAAGACTCAAACGCCCATCGACGTCTACGACTCCGCCACGATGAGCAGCGTCATACCGCTGTCGGAGGAATCCATCGCAAAAGGCGGCGCGCCGGTCCAATGCCCCGACTACACGAGGGGGGCCTGGAAAACGCGCAAGCCAACGTTTGCCGTGGTGTAGAGGAGTCCAGTTTTCGTATAACTCAGGCGTGAGCGCCAATCAGCGCTTACGCCTGAGGTGTTTCGGAGCGCCTCTTGATTCCGGCGCGAAAAGCCTTCACAGTGATGCGGGGGATAAATCGGAAAGGGGAGAGCAATGCCGAAGGATTCCATGACCGGCAGCGAACGCTGGAATGCCGTATTGACGAGAACCAAGCCCGACCGTGTCCCCATGGACATTTGGATCACCCCCGAGGCCATCGTAAACCTCTGCACTTATCTTGGCGCGGATCCCCACGACGCATTCACTCAATTGCACATCGACATTCCAGTAACGCTCGAAGGGCGCTACGTAGGGCCAACGCTCCCCAAAGGCACGGACTGCTGGGGACTGCAATACCGCGATGTCGACTATGGCTCCGGGGTCTATCCGGAGTGCGCCAACCATCCGCTTGCCGCGTACAACACGATTGAAGAAATCGACGCCAACTACATATTTCCGACCGCGGATTGGTTCGACTTTTCGCACCTCCCCGAAGTCGTCGAGGCCGCGGGCGGCAGCCCCATCCGCGGCGGAGGATCGGAACCGTTCCTGTACTACAAGTACCTTCGCGGAGACGTGCAGGCGTTCATGGACCTCATCGAGAATCCGGAACTCGTGCATTATTGTCTCGACAAGATGTTCGACTTCTGCTACCAATCTACGCTTCGCATTTTTGAAGCCGCGCCCGGCAAGGTCCAAGTCACCTACGTCGCGGAAGACCTGGGGGGCCAGGACAACTTGATGTATGCGCCGGAGCAGATTCGCGAATTCTTCCTTCCCGGTATGAAACGCATGATCGAACTCACTCGCCAGCACGGGTCGTTCGTCTTTCATCACACCGACGGCGCCGTCCGCGAGATACTCCCTGAGCTCATCGAAACGGGCATTCAGGTGCTCAATCCCATCCAATGGCGATGCAGGGGCATGGAACGCGAAGGCCTCAAGCGCGACTTCGGCGACAAGCTGATCTTTCACGGCGGCGTCGACAATCAGCACACGCTTCCCTTCGGTTCCGTAGACGACGTGCGCCATGAAGTCATCGACAATCTGCGCATCCTCGGCGAGGGCGGCGGATACATCCTCGCGCCATGCCACAACATCCAGGCGGTCTCGCCGCCCGAGAACATCGTGGCGATGTATGAAACCGGATACGCCGAGGGCTGGTGCTGACCGGCTCTACGGCTTCGCGATCTCGATGCGCGTGCGCGCGCTGATGAATTTGATGTCGTGAATGTGGAAATCCGATACGGACTCGATAACCACTTCGCGATCGAATTCGCTTGCGATCTCTTCCAGCAGCCCCTTGTTTTCCGTGCGCAAGCGCCGGGCAACGTCCGGGTGCAGTTGGATGATGACCCGCGTCTCCTTTGAATGACAGCACAGCCGCGTCAACTCACGTAGCGCTTCCAGCATCATCGTCGTGACGGAACGCACGAGGCCGCTTCCTTCGCAGTAGGGGCAGGTTTGAGAAAGCGATTTCACGAGATTGTGCTTGACGCGCTTGCGCGTCATTTCGATCATGCCCAGCTCGCTCACTTCCGACACGGTCGTTTTCGCGCGGTCGTTCTTCAGGCAGTCTTGCAGCTTGTGGATCAGTTCGCGCTTGTTGCGCTCCGACTTCATGTCGATGAAGTCGACCACGATGATACCGCCTAGATCGCGCAAGCGCACTTGCCGCGCTATCTCTTCCGCGGCCTCCAAGTTCGTTTTGAACACCGTGTCCTCGAGGTGCTTCGATCCCGTGAAACGCCCGGTGTTTACGTCGATGGCAACCAGCGCCTCCGTTTGATCGATGCAGATGTACCCCCCGCTCTTCATGTACACCTGCCGGTTCAGCGCCTTCGCCAGCTCTTTCTCGATTCCGAACTTGTCGAAGATGGGGCGTTTGGCGTTGTAGTGTTTGACCCGCTTCTTCAAACTCGGCGCAAACGTGTCGAGGAAACTGAGAATCCGCTCGTACTCGTCCGCGCTGTCCACCGTGAGCTTGTCGATGTCGTTCGTGAACAGATCGCGCACGATGCGGAGAATCGGGCTCAGGTCGTCGTGCAACAAGCACGGGGCCTTCCCCGTCTCCATCTTCGTTTTCACATCGTCCCAGACCTTGTTCAAGTAGCGCACGTCGTCCTGGAACTCGCTCTTCTTCTTCCCCTCGCCCGCGGTCCGCAGAATCAGGCCCACCCCCGGCGGGCGGATTCCCTGGAGCGTGCGGCGAAGACGCTCGCGCTCGCGGTCGTCTTCGATCTTGCGCGATATCCCAAGGTGCTTTACGGTAGGCATGAACACGATGTACCGGCCCGGCAGCGTCAGGTAATTCGTAAGCCGCACGCCTTTCGTGCCCAGCATGTCCTTGCTGACTTGCACCATGACATGCTGGTTCTTCTTCAGCAGCGATTCGATGCTTGGCGGCTTTCCTCGATGCCCCTTCTCGCTGGGCTTGACGGTCCCTTCCTCGAAGATGAAGTCTCCGGTGCCCTCCGCGCCCGCGATATCGGACACATAGAGAAACCCATTCTTCTGCTGGCCAATGTCGACAAACGCGGCCTGGATCCCTGGGACGATCGAGTCTACGCGCCCCTTGTAAATATTGCCGACAAGACTCTTGCTCTCTTCCCGCTCGATTGCCATTTCGGCGAGCCGCCCATCGTCAATCAGAGCGATACGTGTTTCGAGTGGGGCTACGTTGATAACGAATTCTTTCATAGAACCTCCGATGCGCTGGCGGGCGCTCGGCGGGAAAACGTGTCCGGGGCAGGCAGTGGGTGCGTCCTCGCGAGCGTATCAGGCAAAGAAATTTCTCCTGACATTCACGCTCAATATCGTCCCTACGCACATCATCGATGTAAGCAGAAACGAACCGCCATAGCTTAGAAACGGCAATGGCAGGCCCGTTACGGGCAGAAGATGGAGCGCGATCGCGATATTCACGAAAACATGAAACCCGACGATGGACATGCAACCGATGGCCAATAGGCTGCCTGCAAGATCCGGACAGTCCCGCGCAAGCGAAATGCTGCGCAACATAAAAAGACTGTACAACACAAGAACGACAATGCTTCCCACAAATCCGCGTTCCTCGGCGAGGAGCGCGAATATGAAGTCGGTGTGATAGTCGGGAAGGAACAGCATGTGCGTCTGCGTTCCCTGCCCGAATCCTTTTCCCCACATCTGGCCGCTTCCCACGGCGATGGTGGTCTGAATAATCTGATATCCCGCGTCCAACTGATAGTCGGGGTCGGCCTCCGGATTGATGAACGACTCGATGCGCATCCTCTGGTGCTCCTTAAGAGGAAGCTTGTCCAGGTTGAAATACGCAACCGGCACGGTGATGGCCCCGGCAAGAAACAGCGCAAACAAATGGCGCTTCCTGCAACCCGCCACAAATACCATAACCACTGCGATCGGCGACATCACGACCGCCGTCCCTAAATCGCCTTGCTTGAGAATGAGTACGAGCAGAACGCCCATGATCCCAAATGCAAGGAGAAGAAAAGGAAGCCGCTGGATACGGTCCTGCACGCGCGACAGATACCACGCAAGCGCATACACCAGCGCGATCTTGCTGAGTTCCGAAGGCTGCAACCCAATGTACTGGCCATACCGCAACCAGTGCTGGCCGCCCTTCGCCGTATACCCGATGGCAAGCACCATCACGAGCAACAGCACGACGCCGACAAACAACACCGGGGCCAGCGAAACCAGCGCGCGGTAGTCCATGCAGATGATGCCGATCGCCACGAGCAGCCCCACGGAGAAGAAGATGGACTGCCGAACGTAATACTTCAGGTAGAACGGTAAATCGGACGCGGCGCTTGTGCTCGCGCTGTACAAGGTGACCAAGCCGACGCCCACCAGCGCAAACGTGAGAATGACCAAGATCCAATCGATTCGCAGAAGATTGCGATAGTTGAAGGTGCGAATATGCGAATCGAACAGGTCGAGATCTTGGGCTAATCCGCTCATTCGCTGCCTTCCTTCCGCGCCAAGGATACGGGCACAGCCGGTTCCGCGGGCATCACCCCTTCTGGCTGATCGTGATAGAAGTACTCGAAGACCTTGCGCGCGGCGGGGGCCGCGGCGGAACTGCCGTGCAACCCATGTTCGATGATGACGCTCACGGCGATACGCGGCGTCCGGTCCGTCACGCCGGACACGAACAAGGCATGATCGCGAAACTGGTACGGAATGTCCTCTTCGTTCGTGTGCTGTGAAGTCACGCCCAGCCGCACCACCTGCGCCGTGCCCGTCTTGCCCAATATGTCGAACCCCTCTATGCGCGCTTCTTTGCCAGTGCCGCTGGGCGCGGTGACTTTATCGACGCACTTGCGCATGCCTTCTTGAACCAGGCGAAGCGTATTCTCGCTCACAAACGGCTCGGACACTTTGGGACCCAATTCCATGTTCACATACGGCCTGACCAGTCTTCCTCCATTGAGGACCGTTGCCATCAGTACGGCATTTTGAAGCGGCGTTGCTACAACCGACCCTTGGCCAATCGACATATTTACGGTCTCACCGTCGTACCAGCGCGACTGCCACGGCTCCGTCTCTCCACGATCTTTCGCCAGTTTCCGCTTCCACTCCGGCCCCGGAATCAGTCCAGTCAATTCGCCGGGAAGGTCAATGCCGGTCTTGACGCCTAACCCTAGCTTGTTCGACCATTCGACAACCTTTTCGGGGCCGAGCTTCAACCCGACGTTGTAGAAGAACACGTCGCATGAATAGGCAAGCGCGTCCACGACGCTGACGCCGCCGTGGCCGCCGTACTTGAGGCGCCAGCAACGCCACGGCCTGGAGACGCCCGGCAAATAGAACTTGCCATTGCAGCCAAAGCTTGAGTGCTCGTTGATCACCCCTTCCTCGAGGCCCGCAATCGCCAGCGCCACCTTGAATACCGAGCCGGGCGGATAGTGCTGCTGGAACCCCCTGCTCAAGGAAGGCTTCATCTTGTCGTCCAACACCTCGGTAACAAGCTGGCCGCGGTCCGGGCTGCTTGTGGCGAAAATATTCGGATCGTATCCCGGCGTGCTGGCCATCGCCAGAACTTCGCCCGTATCCGCGTTTAGCACAACGATCGCCCCGATGTCGGAACCGAGGATCGTCTCGCATTCGTGCTGCAGCCCCATATCCAGGGTCGTGAAGATGTTGCCCCCGGGAACGGGCTCTTTCCGCGGTTCGAGTTCGACAAGGTCTCTTCCCCGGCTGTCTTTTCGGATGTAGGGAACGCCCTGGTTGTCGGTGCGAAGTTGCGGCACGCTGCCGTTGTACCGGCTCACGATCATCGCGCCGTCGTACCCTTTGAGCACGTCTTCGTAGGCCATCTCGAGTCCGGCCCGGCCGATGATATCGCCGATCCGGTATCGCGGTTTGCGTTTGCTCAATTCATCTTCGCTGAGTTCGTTGAACCACCCGAGAATTTGCCCGGCGGTCTGATTGTAGTAATAGCGGCGTTGCGGCCTCGCCACCGAATAGACGCCCTGCATCGCGAACGACAATTCCTCGACGCGGTTCAGTTCCGCGCGCGGAATGTCGCTCTTCACAAGGATCTGCTTGAACGGCACCTTGCGCTTCACAGCCGCTTCGATCTCGGACAGAAGCGCATCGGCATCGATGTCGATAAGCTGCGCGAGCTTTGCACACACACCTTCCGGGTCTTTCACCAGCGCCGGGGTCAACACCAAATCGCGCGCGGCCCTGTTGTCCGCAAGCACGATTTCCCGGTCACGCCCGAAGATCATCCCCCGTGGGGCTTTCAGCAACTCGAAGTCGACCCAGTTGTTCTTGGCCTGATCGGAATAGTCCTGACCATGAATGATTTGCATGTCCCAGAGGCGCAACGCAAGAACAGCCATGAGAATGGTGACGCCCACGGTGAGACCCGTGAGGCGGCTGTCAAACCCGTCAAAGCGTTTCTTGGATGTGGTAGAAGGCATTTATGCGGTCCCTCCATGTACAGCCCAATCCTCGCGGCGGAAGGTAAAGTCGAGCACGAAGAACAGCACGGGCGTGAACAGGGCCGAATAGAACGCCCCGGGCACGGCCCTGGCCGCGATGCTGTGCATGGCGCCCGAGTCGGGATTCTGAACATA
>JBAZRU010000162.1:0-1534 GCA_041662805.1 Candidatus Hydrogenedentales bacterium
GGCCAATTCGATGTCGTACTCGCGCAGGATCTCGTCGCCGCGCATGATGCGCAACACCGATTTCGGGACGCCGTTCTTGATCGGCAAATTGAGGAAGGGCATATCGATCTTGATGTTCCGCCGCTGTTCCGAACTCATCGGCTTGTCCCCCATCACAATGTGGTCCACGTTGATGTGTCCCCATCCGCCCGTGCGGCTGTCCACGATTTGGAGTGTGGCTTTCTGTCCTTTGAACTCAGTCACGTCCCACGCCTGCCAGCGCAACCGTTCGCTACCGCCGGGCGCGTCGTTCGGACCTGTCGCCGTGCGCACGGCTTTGCCGCCGATCAGCAGGTTCATGCAGGTCTCGCCGGGGTACTTTCCGCCGCCGATGAGGAAACTGATAGCGGATTTGTCGATGACGAACTCGGGCGAAGTGAGCGTGCCCGTAGCGCCGTCGCCGTTCAGAAACGAATTGACGAGTCCCTTACCCTTGAAGCCCGTTACGTCCATCTGACCCGCGAGCGTGCCGTGCGCCGGGCCGGAGCCGAAGGCTTCGCCTGTCGCTTTCCACGTCCCATAGGTGTCGCCTTCGAAATCGCCTAGAACCGCATCCTGCGCGACCGATGGCAGACTGCACGCAACACCGGCAAGCATGAGCACACAGATTCCGCGAAACATAAGTCCCCTCCCCATCCGTATCTGAATTGGCTTTCCGGGAATCGTGACTAGTGGATTGTATCGGTTCGTCTTGTGATTTGTAACGCTGGCTCCCAGCCGGCTCTTCACAGAACTTCGTGACTCTCAATCTCGGTTGAAACGAACCACTAGACTTCCCCCGCATGTCTACAAAGAAGCTTAAACGGTACATCCGCGACGGGCGAAACGCAACGCGTCGAAACGCACGCGCATGCCTTGTTTGGGATCCGCACTGCTGCCCCTACAATCTTCGAGTTGCCCACGGCCACCGCGCTTGTCACTTGGCATTTCTTGCGGCAGGCTTCGGAACTCAGCCTAAGTTGCAGGATCCCACCAAAGACCTCGCCCGATTTTATTGGCATTTGGCATCGAAAGTGAAATACTACCAACCGTCAGAGGATGCGGTGACTCAACTGGTTAAGATGCGGGACGAGCACAGCCCAGACGGAGAATCGAAGTCGTGAAGACGCTTGAATTGTTCTCGCAGAGCGTAGCAACCATCCCCGCAGCGACGGCTTGGTACTTGGCCGACTTGGGTGAGGCCCGAGGCAAGCAGGAGTTGTTCACGCGCCAAGCTCCACAAAGGTTGAAGGCCCTGCGCGAACATGCCCTCATCGAAAGCGCGGTCTCGTCGAATCGAATCGAGGGCGTAGAGGTGGACCAGGCCCGTATCGGCACCGTTATTTTTGGAAAGCCGCTTCTACGTGACAGAAATGAGGAAGAGCTTCGCGGATATCGTGAGGCGCTCACCTTGCTTCACACCGAGGGCGTAAGCCTGCCCGTTTCCGAGAAGACCATCCTCAAATTGCACAAGCTGGCTCGGGGAAAAGTAGGAGACGCGGGGCAGTACAAGACC
>JBAZRU010000162.1:1544-11704 GCA_041662805.1 Candidatus Hydrogenedentales bacterium
TTATCGAGAAGTACCCGGACGGTCGCGTCCGGGTCCGTTTCAAGACCGTGTCCGTCGCCAAGACGCCAGCCCAAGTGAGGCAACTCCTGGTACTCTGGAAATCTTGCGTGAGCGAGCGATGGGTGCATCCCTTGATTGCCCTAGCCGCGTTCAATCTCGACTTCCTCTGTATCCACCCCTTCCGCGACGGAAATGGCAGGGCCTCCCGCCTTCTGCTGCTGCTTCAATCCTACCACCTCGGCTATGAAGTGGGCCGATACATCAGCCTCGAACGGCTCATTGAAGAGAACAAGGAGAGGTACTACGAGGCGTTGGAGCAGAGTTCCCACAAATGGCACGAAGGACGTCACGACCCGTGGCCTTATGTGAACTACCTCCTCTACATCCTCAAAACCGCATACGGGGAATTTGAGCAACGTATGGGCCAGGTCCAGGCCCCCCGAGGCGAGAAGACATCCATCATTCTCCGGGCCATCGACCAATCCGCCGGACCGTTTCGAATCGGCGATATCCAGCGGCTTTGCCCCAGCGTCAGCATCGACATGATACGGCGCGTCCTGAAAGACCTTCGCTCTCAGGGAAAGGCGGAGTGCCTGGGGCGGGGGCAAGACGCCCAATGGCAGAGAATAGGTAATACCCGATTAAATGGGTAATGAAATGGGTAATGTAAAACGACGGTGCTGTTTAGCTTCGGGGGTTGATCCAAGGGATGAGGAGATAAATACACTGGCGCAAAGTGCCTCCGGAAAGAGTACGGATGCACGCCTAAATGGTAAACTAAGACGTGCCCAGGCCAAGAAGTACACCCTTTGTTATCTTCCCCCCGCAAGAAGGGGGCAGACTAGACGCAGTCTTTTGCATCCGTGAGAGGTTTATCTTCATCATCGGGAACGTACTCAAGCAAAGCGCCAGGCGAGCAATCCAGCGCCTTGCACACCGCGTTCAGCGTGGAGAATCGGATGGCGCGCGCCTTGTTGGTCTTCAGGATCGATAGATTGTTGAGGGCAATCCCCGTCTTTTCTGCGAGTTCGGAGAGCGTCATTGACCTGTCGAGGAGTACGTAGTCCAGTCGAACGCGAATCATCTGGGCCTCCTTTTAGGCGAGCGTCTTCGACTCAGCCAGGATTGGAAGGACGGTGCGCAGCATGGCCGCGGCTCCCAGTACGCATAGCGCTTTGGCTGCGGGCGGCAACAAGAACACGAATACGCCGAACGTAAGGCCGAGCTCCCGCCCTAGCGGGATCATCTGGTCGGGTGAATGCGTCCAGAGAAGTTCGCACATAGCCCGAAACGGCACCCAACCGTATAAGCTTCCTGTCACGAACAGATAGAGGGCGAAGACGACCATGACCATGTGCCCATGGCGCAGCAACCATTTGGGCTCGGCATCTTCTTCAACTACATAGCGGACGAATTGCGCTGTAGTTAGGACCAGCAATCCCGCGAGAATATTGTTGGCACTGGTAATGCTCCGATAGAGCGTGGGCTGCTCGGCGACGTGAGCGATGAGGTGCGCATACGCGTAGGCAACTACCTCAAAGATGCCCAGTACGATCACGCCCCACCCGGCGATTCGCCCCAGCCTGCAGATCCGTTTAAGCGCCTGCCTCTTTATTTGCATGTTCATTCTCGTCTTACCTCCTCTCGTTTTGGAAGCCTTGGACGAGAGGTTCAGGGTATTGCCCAATGGCAAGGCCAACCTCCCGATGGCTCCGCAACGGTTCTACCTTTTCGGGGCCCTGAGTCGCGCCTCACGAACCTCCCTTTGCGCATCCTTCTACTACTGCATCCCGGTTCATCATATAACGACAACGATACAAATATACACGATAATCATGGAAAGATCAACGAAAAACATAGCTGGCGATTTACCTCAGCAGGAGCATCCAAAACCAGCCCAAACCAGGGTGAGAGTCCGCGAACAGAAATACTAAGGACACTCGAGAGAGGGAAGCCAGGGGATAGCCCGAGATACGGATGCTATTCGGCAGGCCGGGGGCGCCGCTTGCGGGTCGTGGCCAGTTGTGCAAGGGCGCCGGCTGTGGCGAGTACGGCCCAGCACAGCGCCACGATGCCGCGGTCGCGTCCCAATTCGATGGGTTCCTGAAACACGTCCACAAAGGTTGGCCCGACCAGGAAGAAGCCGATTCCGCATACGACCAGCCACGCCCCGATGGCGGCCGTGGCCATGGTCATCATCAGGCGTTCGAGGACCAGCGCGAGCATTCCCCCAGCCAAGGCGGAGCCTAGAATGAGCCAGACGCTCCAGGACTCTTCGCGGGCGGCGAGCAGGTTTTGCGCGATGAGGAGCGCGGCCAGCGCCCCCACGAGGAATACGCCGGTGCGAAATAGGAACAGCATGGCGACGGCCCCGCAGATGCCTCCGCCGAGCATCGCTCCGGCCACAAACCCCATGTGCGCCTGGGACGCCCACGCGGTAATTGCCCCGGCGACGGCCCCCGCCAGGCCGAAGCCGGTCAGGCACAACACAAACTTCAGTACGCGGTAGCCGAGAAAGCAGTACAAGGTACCCACGGCGATGCCCAAGGCAATCGCCCCGTTGACCGTCGTAACAGGATACTTTGAAAGATCGGGAATGAGATCCATATAGCGGCGCAATACTCCGTGGAAATGGTGACCGCGCGGGGGGGGCTGTGTCAAACATCGCGGATGGAATCGTGAAGGCGGTTCCCGCATACGCACGCGGGTTCGTCGTATGACCTGAAACGTGGGAACATGAAACATCTGCAATCGAAACCTCACTTACAATTCGGTGGTGCGCGCCAACCAAATCGAGGCGGGACGCGGCCTCAGGAAGATCCGCGACTCTTGCGCGAACTGGACGCGGGCGACCGAAACCTGATCCTTCGGCGGTATCCCGAACTGGCGCAGTCCCCCAATCCTCTCCGAATTGCGTACAGGGGGGTGGTCACCCCCTGTAGTTTGACGATTCAAGGGGTGTGCAGCCGGGTGCCGTGTTCGACGGGGACCCTTTGCGCGAGCAAGCGGACGGAGAAGAAGCCCCACGTATGTCACCGCTGACACAGATTTCGTCACCGCTGATTAATTTGCATCGAGTGCTTTCCCAACTTGGCAATACGCCCGGGGGTGATCACCCCCTTGTCATTTGACGATTCAAGGGGTACCGTCTCTCGGCCGGGCGTCGGTCGTCGCGAGCCTGGCGTGAGGGAAGACTGGCACAACGGAATCCCCACGAGAGAATCCCCCTATATATAAGTGCGAGTTCGTTGCACTGGTCTTCAAGGTATGGGGAAGAAGCAGAGCCATTAACAAGGATGCCCAGGATAGAAAGGATTGAATTGCGGGCGAGCCCTCTATGCCAAGCTGATTGAGACAGCCTCCTCGAATCGTCAAAGTGCAGGCCCCCCGTACAGAGAATGGAACGCACCCCCCTACGCAACAAAGAAGACTCCGCCATGACCCGAGAATTCGACAGCATCCATCGCACCCATGAGCGCTCCCTTTCTTCATCTGCGTCATCCGGGCCATGTGTGGATGAGTCTTTTGAGCCCCCGATCGCCCGCCGGTTTCCCAACGCGCTCGGCGGGACCCCTTGTCTCGTCAAAACGCAGGGGCAGGACTTCTGCGAAAGAAAGGAAGAGGATGGCAAATCGCATTGCCGAGTCCATATAGGCTCTTTCCGATCTTCATTATACTTCGCGCCGCAAAGTACTTGACATCACGCAGTCCTCCGGGTAGACTCAGATCATGAGCGCGCCACAACCAACACCCCAGGAGTCGTCCGAGCCGGTGCAGCTCCATGCACATGCGATGGATAATCTCCGGTTCATCCGTGAGACCATGGAGCGGTCGACGTCGTTCACGGCGTTTCCGGGGTGGGGGACCGTCGCCATGGGCGCGGTGGCCTTTGCGGGTGCGGGCACGTCCGCGGTCATGGGCACGCCGGGGCATTGGCTCGTCGCATGGCTTTCAACGGCCCTCATCGCGGCGGGCATCGGCGTTGTCACGATGATTCTTAAGGCCCGCCGGATTGACGAGTCCATTTTCGCCGGGCCTGCGCGCCGGTTCGCGCTGGGGATGGTTCCGACATTGACCTGCGGACTCGCGCTGACCGTCGTGTTCGCGCCTCTCAATCTTCACACCCTCATGCCTCCGATGTGGCTGCTCCTTTACGGCGCTGCCGTGATGGCGGGCGGAGCGTTCAGCGTTCGCATTCTCCCCGTCATGGGCGCGTGCTTCATGGTGCTCGGCATCGCCGCCTTCGCAACGCCTGCCCCTTGGGGCAATGCGTGGATGGCCGCGGGGTTCGGCGGACTCAACGTCCTTTTTGGACTTATCATCGCGAGGAAACATGGCGGCTAAAGAAAACACGGCAAAGAAGGCCCGCGCCGAGGCCGGGCCCAACGAGCCCGTCGAGGCAATTGCCTTCGACCGCATCATTCACGAGCGATTGCGCCTGGCCATCGTGAGCGCGCTCGCGGTCAACGCGTCGTTGTCGTTTTCGGACCTTAAACGCATCCTCAAGACGACGGACGGCAACCTCAGCGTGCATACGCGAAAGCTCGAAGACGCCGGTTACATCGCGTGCAAGAAGCGCTTCGAAGGCCGCGTACCCAAGACCGAGTTCCAGTTGACGGCCCAAGGGCGCAAAGCGCTTGAGAAACACCTGAGCCACATGGAGGCGCTCATTCGCCGCGTTCGCGAGGGATGAAACCTTCTCTCTTTTTTTGGGATTATACTTTGCATTATAAAGTACTTGTCAATAACACAAGGAGACTAAATATGATGAGCCACACTTCCCAATCCCGGCCGCGTTCCATTCACGTCGCCGTCATCATGGACGGCAACGGGCGCTGGGCCGAGGCGCGCGGCCTTCACCGCGCCGAAGGACACCGGGCGGGTGTCGCATCCGTGCGGCGCATCGTCGAAGCAGCCCCGGGCCACGGCATCGACCTGCTCACCCTCTACGCCTTTTCATCGGACAACTGGAACCGTCCGCCGGGCGAAGTCGCGAATCTCCTGTGCCTTATTGAGGAATTCCTCGAATCCGAGCGCGCGCCGTGCATCGAGCGTGGCGTCCGCATGCGCATCATCGGGTCGCGCGCGCGATTGGGCGAACCGTTGAGGCGCGCGATTGCCTCCGCCGAGGCAGCGACCCACGCGGGGCGGACCATTGAGGTCCGCATCGCCCTCGACTATTCGTCACGCGACACCATACTCGCCGCGACGCGGCGGCTCGCGCACGCCCGAGCCATCACCCGCGACGCGTTTTCGCGCCGGCTCAACGGCGAAGGCAGCGCCCGCTTGGATGTGCGCGATGTTGATCTCTTGATCCGCACCGGCGGCGAGCAACGGCTCAGCGATTTCCTGCTGTGGGAATGCGCGTACGCGGAGCTCTATTTCACGCCCACGATGTGGCCGGATTTCGGACCCGGTGACCTCGCCGCCGCCATGACCGAGTTCCGCCGCAGACAACGCCGATTCGGCACGGTGCAACCCTTGCCCGCCGCCGTAGGCGCAACCGCCGAACACTGGCTTCACTAACGGATGAGAAGGGGGAATTATGGAAATGGAGACATTCTGGAGGAGTGCGGCGAAGGTCCTTGGAGCGGCGGCGCTCATGGGGCTCCTGTCCGATCTACTCCTGCGCGAAGGCCCGTGGGGACTCAATGCCGCGTTGTGGAGCGCCGCCTTCGCGATGCTCCTATGGCAGCTATCGCGCGATCCCGGCACCGAAATGCCCCCGGGCCGCCGCTGGTGCATCCCCCTCATTGCGGTGTTTGGCGCATTGCTTGCCTGGCGCGACGCGCCTGTGTTGAAGCTCCTGGATATTCTGGCCATGTTCGCCCTCTGCGCCACACTCATCCTGCGTCCCGCCGTGGACTCCGTCTTGAAGAGCGGCTTCGGGCACTACCTGACGGCGTGCGTCGATGGCGGTGTGGGCATTGTTCTTGGTTTGCCGTCAATGCTCACGCTCGACGTCCCCAAACAAGTCCGCGAGGTTCGGGCCGGCATCGACGCATCTCAGACCCAGGCCTTGACGCGGCTTGTGCTGAGCACCTTCGGAGGAGTCGCGATCGCGATTCCCCTGATTCTCGTGTTCGGCTCGTTGTTCACGTCGGCGGATACCGCCTTTCGCGACTGGGTGAACGATCTCTTCCGCCTCGATTGGCAAACGCTCTTCGAGCACCTCCTCGTGGCCGGGTTCTCTGCATGGACGGTCGCGGGATTTTTGCACGTCGCCATCCTGAAGCGGCGCGTGGCGTGGTCTCCCGAAGCAGCCTACCAAGGCGCGCGTTTGGACACGCTGACTATTCTCATCCCACTTGGCGCGCTCATCGTCTTGTTCGGCGCGTTCATCGCCGTGCAGACCTCCTACTTCTTCGGTGGAGCCGCGACCGTCCAGGCGGAGACAGGGCCGTCTTATGCCGAGTATGCCCGCCAAGGCTTCTTTCAGTTGGTCACCGTTGCCGCCTTGGCTTTGGGCGTGTTGCTCCTCGCGGATTGGTTCGGACGCGACGCGTCGCCCCGCGGCCGGCACATGCTACACGCATTCACGGTCACGCTCGTCGCGCTCGTCTTCGTGGTCATGGCGAGCGCCTTGCACCGCATGGCGCTCTACACGTCCGTCTACGGCCTCACGACGTTACGCTTCTACACGACCGCGTTCATGTTCTGGCTGGCGATGGTGTTGCTGTGGTTTCTCGCGGTCATCCTACGTGGGCAACGCGAGCGCTTCTTGTTTCCAGCCGTTGCCTCGGCGTGCGCGTGTGTGCTTGTGTTCAACGCGATCAACCCCGAGCGCATCATTGTCGATGTAAACACATCGCGCGCGAAAGCCGTGGATGAATTCGATATCGAGTACTTGCTCACGCTCAGCAACGACGCGACGCCCGCATTGGCCGAGCTGACCGGCAGGTTACCCGAGTTCGAGCGCAGCCTTCTTCGCGGTCCGCTTGAGCAGCGTATCGGATTGGGGGCCTCAAGTAAGCATTGGAGTTACCGGCGACTCGACAAAGGAGGCTGGCGCGCCTGGAGTTGGTCACGAGAATGCGCCAGACGTGCCGTCGAAGACCTTTCGCCCACACGCGGCAGCGCGTTTTGATCGTCAATGCGCGGGGCTGGAGCCGGGAGGCAGGTCCAGTGTCCACGTGAACGCACGTTTCAACGGGGTCTCCGTGGGCGAATCCAGCGGCAGCGTGAAGGTAATGTCGTAGGTTCCCGTCGACGCGTGGTAACGCGTTTGCCACCAGTCGTTCGAAGGCGAGGGATTAACGGGAACCTCGTGGCCATCTGTGAGGCATGTCAGCGAGAACGGTGCGTGGCGCTTCGCGCCTAGGATGGTGATGGGCACTGCCCCGCACCCGCCCTCAATGGTAAACGCGGCCTCAACGCCGCTCTTGGCTTGGATCATGACGGGCCACTGCGACTTGACCACGCCTTTTGTCGCGTTGACCTCAATAGCTGCGCCGACGGCTTCGCGATGCACCAAACTCCCGTCGCCCGTGTGACGACGAAGGACTTCGCCGAAGGGCGCGTTTGGCCCATAGTAGTCGTCTGCTTTCTGTGGCACGATGACCATTTCGACCTGGGCTTCCACGAAGTCGCCCGCTTCGAGACGGTCAAGGCCCGGCGGCGGCGCTAACTCGACCAACGCGCTCGGGATATTACCGTCCTCGGTCCCGTATACGGCGTAGTGGGGTTGCGCGACCTTCGCGCCGCCGAGCCGCGCCGACCACCGGTGCACAATGAACCCGCGATCCGCCCACGCGCCTTGGTCGCCCTCTTCGATCTCGGGCGGCGGATTCTTCACGTTGCCGGTGATGGCGAGCCACGGCTTCTCCCCCTCCAACGGCAGCCGTTCCCGGCTGTACGCCTTGCCGCCCATCGGCGGGGCCCAGGTTTCTTTCGCGCCCTCAAGGTCGCCGCGCGAAATCTCTCTGAAGAGGTTGGTGTTGTAGTGGTCCGCGCCGAGCTGAAAAAACGCGATCCTCGAAAATGCAACAGGCTTGGTGACGTCATACCGGAGCGTATACAAGGCGCGCACGTAATCGTCGCTGCTCCACGACTGCGTCGTGATGTGCGACTGGACAGCGCCGTCGGGCGTTTCGCCCGAGTAGCGCACCGTCGTCATCACGGGGCCTTGCGCCTCGTACTCAGTCTTCTGCCTCCCGAGGTATTGGCGTTTCCCGTCTTGTTCGAGCACGAGGAAGTCCGCGCCTCCGACGTTGTGCGTCCAGGACCACATGCGCTTGGCTTCCTTGCCCATACCCCAGACCATCAGGGGACGGATGTCGTCGACCATGGAACGATTCAAGTTCACATCCGGGTCATACGTGACGCTCTCGCCGAAGGACCCGATGGCGCATTCGTCCCAAAGCTGGTGCGTGCCCCACCCTTCTAGCGCAAGCTGCGCGTGCGACACGGCAAAGTTCGCGCCCCACTTCGCATAGGCAAGACGGAACTCGAGCGTGTGCTTTGTGTGAGGTTCCAGTTGAACAACGGTTATCCCGTCGAACCAGGGTGGCGTGCAGTGCCAATTCTTGGAGATTTGGACCGGCAACCCAAGCGGCGCGCCGGACGCATCGCACAACACGGGAGACATACCGGTAATCCCGAAACCACCGCCGCGCTTGGCGAATGCAAGAGAAACGGACTGCGCTACGTCCCCGGTATTCTCCAGTTCAAGCGCCACGCGCTCCATAGTCCAGATATCCGCATTCTCGCCCAGCAGAATCTGGTACGACCCTGCGACGGGGTCGCGCGTCACGGTCAAATCGCCCGTGTAGGGGGCAATCCCTTTTGCGCGCACTGCCAGGTTCGTCTCGGACGGTAGAGGCGCCGATTTTGGGAACAGTCCAATGCATACCGTCGCCGATTCACCGGCGTTTAGCGATGCGCCTTTGCTCTCGACGAACATCGCCCCCTTGTCGTCGCGCTCCGTTTGCGTTCCGGGAAGGAGATTCGCCCCGCGTAGCGCCGAGTCGCTGCCGTCCGGAGCATAGTGCGCCGAAAGCACGACATCGGATTGCGCATCGACCGCATCCAGTTGGAAAGCCGCGCGCGCATGGTCCGGCCAGCAATACAGGAGAATTTTCGCGTTTGCCCCTTCGAGCTGCTTCCCATCGGCGGACTGAAGGGTGATGTCGCGCACTTCGACGTTGACGAGATACTTGCCGAGACGCTGGATCACCACGGCATCGGGTTTCGGAGCGCCTGCGATGGCGTCGTAGGTGGTGGCCCCGGCGCGCGCCTGGAACGAGAGCGGGCTGAGAGGCAGGGGATCAAGGATCTTGCCGTTGTCCTGCTGGGCTGCCTGCTCCGCGGGCTTCGGGGCCGCGATGCTTCCCGACTTTTCGACACGCGCCTTCGATGCATTCACGAGCAGCGCGTAGTGTCGGCCATGAACCGCGAACACGATATCGCCGGTTGCATCCCGCCCCCGCCAGCCATGGGGGTAGTAGCCGAAGACGTAATCGTCGGCGTGCGCAGCGAGCAGGGCTTCGGGAGGGGGCGCCGCTGGTGGAAAAAGCTGAAGCAGAACGGCGGAAGTGAAAACGCCGACCGTGAGCACGGCCATGAATAGGGGAGGAATCTTGCCCATCGAGACTGCCACTCCGCAGCATGGTGAGAATGCACGTTTGAACCCATGCGGAGTGTAGCACACCCGTTTCGAAGAGGACCCATCTCCGCTTCACCCGAGGCTAGGCCTCGCCGACGTCTGTGAAGCCAGGTCGTCTACCTCGCCGTGCCGGGCCAAGCTGGGATATGGGTCAAGTCAAAAGGCTTCTGCAACCGAATGGAGCGCCAGAAGCATTGCAAACAAGAGGATGAAGATGAGCAGGTGCCGGGCGGTCACGCCAGCTATCATTGGCGGTCTCCTTACGCGGTACGGTCCAGGCGATGAAACCCATGCCGGGTTCCTTCGCCCAATCAGACGACCATCGCCGTCTGTGTATTCATCTATCCGCGAAAGTCCTGTCAAGTTCCCGGCAGGCGCAAAATCGTTCCCTGGACAACGGGTTGGTGGTTTTCGGCGGAGGCGACCGCCGCGAAACAGAGGGCAAGGCTGCGCAGGTTGTGGCGCGCGCTGTTGTAGGGCTCGCGCTTTTCTTCGATGGCGCAGAGCAGTTCGGCCATGGCCCCGTGGAATCCGTTCGCAAACCAATCGCCTTCGA
>JBAZRU010000163.1:0-7271 GCA_041662805.1 Candidatus Hydrogenedentales bacterium
GCGACGAGTCTTCGGAAGATGTGGTTGAAGAGCCGGCGCCTGCCCCCGTTATTGAAGTAGCAGTTGAACCCGCTCCCCCGAAAGCGCCCGAACCGAAGAAGAAGCAGCCGGAGAAGCCCAAGGCTCCGGAAATCGTTATTGGAAGCGCTGTCGAAAGGCTGGAGCCCGTTGTTGAGGTTGTCCGCGCGGACGGCACCCATGTTCCGGCGGCCCAGGCCGAAGCAATTCTGGAGGTGACCGCGGTCCATCCCCTTGCCGAAATCGAGGAGGAAGAGGAGACATCTCCGGTATTTGCCGAAGCCGAACGGCGCCAAGAAGAAGAAGAAGAGCGAAAGGCGCAGCTTATTGCCAAGCCGCTCGCAAAGCCTGACCCCGCGGTTGTCGCTGAAGTACAGCGTCGCGCCGCGGAACGCATCCACAAGCTCCAGCAGCAACGGGCCTTGGAGTCTCGCAAGGTCGGTCACACGGGCAAGACGGCACGAAAGCGTCAGAAACAAGCCGAAAAGCAGCGTACCGTCGACACAATGCGCCGAAATGCCGCCGCCGCCGTTCGCGAATATCAAGCGAGCGGGATGGGCATGGGCCCGCGCAAACGGAAACGCCGCAGAACACGCGAGGACATGCCCGATATGGAGGGCGTTGAAGACATCTCCGAGATCCAGGTCATTCAAGTCGAAGAGGGCATGACCGTCGAAGCCCTTGCCAATGAACTTGATCTGCCTGTGAATGACATAATCCTTGACCTCATGGATTTGAATATCTTGGCCAACAAGAATCAAGTCCTCGGAATCGACGTGATTCGCCAGATTGTCGAGCCACGCGGCATTCAAGTCGAGGCCATTATCCCCGGCGAAGACGAGGTGCTGGCGGAAGAACCCGACGCACCCGAAGATTTGCGCCCGCGCGCACCGGTTGTCACAGTCATGGGCCACGTCGACCACGGAAAGACAAGCTTGCTCGACCGAGTCCGCGCGGCAAACGTAGCTGGCGGCGAAGCCGGCGGCATCACCCAGCACATCGCGGCCTACGATCATCGAATCGGCGACAAGCGCGTCGTCTTCCTCGACACACCCGGTCACGAAGCGTTCACGCAGATGCGGTCGCGCGGTGCTCAGATTACCGATATTGTCGTGCTGGTCGTTGCGGCCGACGACGGCGTCATGCCACAGACGATTGAGGCAATCGACCACGCGAAGGCCGCGGACGTGCCCATCGTCGTTGCCATCAATAAGTGCGACAAGCCCGACGCGCAGCCCGAGCGCATTCGCCAGGAATTGACGCGTTTCGAACTCTTGGACGAAGCGTGGGGTGGAAAGACCATCATCAAGAACATTTCGGCCAAGCTGGACCAAGGTGTGGAAGAGCTGATGGAACTGCTTGTGCTCGAAGCCGAGATGCTGGAACTCAAGGGCAATCCCAAGAAACGGGGACGCGGCGTTGTTGTGGAGTCGGAGATTTCTCGAGGTCAAGGCCCCGCCGCGTGGTTGCTTGTACAAAACGGAACCCTCCGTGTCGGCGATGCGTTTCTGGCAGGACAGACCTACGGCCGAGTTCGCTCCATGCACAATTCGCGCGGTGAAGCCATCACGGAAGCGGGTCCTGCGACGCCAGTCGTCGTTACGGGTTTTAACGTACTGCCTGATGCAGGCGACCACTTCGTGGCGGTTCAAGACGAGCGTGTGGCGAGGATCATCGCGGAGAAGCGCGCCGATATTGTCCGGCAGAAGCAACGCGAGAAGACGCGCCGCGTAACGCTCGAAGACTTCCACCTGCTGCTTGAGGCGGGCGACACCCACGAACTCAATGTCGTTCTTAAAGCCGACGTCCAGGGGTCCGTGGACGTGCTCGAATCCAGTTTGTCGAAGGTCGGCAATCAGGAAGTCCACGTGCGCTTGGTCCACTCGGGCGTTGGCGGCATCAATGAATCGGATATCCTCCTGGCAAGCGCCAGCAACGCCGTGATCCTTGGATTTCATGTCACCGCCAGCCCGCGCGCCCAGAAATTGGCCGAGCAGGAAGGCGTGGATGTCAGAACCTATCGCGTCATTTACGAGGCAATCGAAGACGTGCGCTTGGCCCTCGAAGGCATGTTGACTCCCGAGTCCCGCGAGGTTGTCACGGGGCATATCGAGATTCGCCAAGTCTTTCGGTCGTCCGCTCACGGAAACATCGCAGGTTGCTACGTGCTCGACGGGGAAGTCCACCGTGGATCCCCGGCCCGCGTATCGCGCGACAATGTCGTCGTGTACCAAGGCAAGATCGGTACGTTGCGCCGTGAGAAGGATGATGCCCGCACCGTCGCGGCAGGCTTCGAATGCGGTCTTAAGCTTGAGAATTTCGAAGACATAAAGATTGGCGACATCATCGAGCTTTATCGCGTCGATAGCGTGGCGAAAACGTTAGCCTAAGAACAGGACGCCCCCGATGACCATCGGCCTATTGAAGATGGACATCCTCGTTCCAGGCTCCCGCTCCTTGAAAGACAAGCGCCGGGTCGTCAAGGGCCTCAAGGAGCAATTGCGCAACCGCTACAACTGTTCCGTTGCCGAAATCGGCGAGAAGGAACTCTGGGGGCGCGCCCAGATCGCTGTCTGCGTCGTGGGCGACGACAGCCGCTTTGTGAATACGCAACTCAACGAAATTGTCCAGTTTTCCGCGGGCAAAGGCGGCGCGGAACTGGCTGACTACCAGATCGAGATGATGTAATGCCGGAAGGAAGAGCACGCCGCGTCGGAGAACATATCCGCAAGGAAATCGCCGACTTGCTGACTAAAGGGGTCAAAGATCCACGCATTGGCTTTGTTTCCGTGATGGAAGTCAAAATGTCCCCGGACCTGAGCTATGCCGATGTGTTTGTAAGCCTGTATGGAACGGCAAGCGAGCGCAAGGGTTCCCTTATCGGACTGCAGCAAGCCGCCGGCTATATGCGCCGTGAAATTGGAAAGCGGCTTCGCCTTCGTGTTACCCCCGCGGTGCGTTTCGTTGAGGACACCACGCTCGACACCGCTTATCGCATCGAGGAGCGGCTGCGCGAGATTCATGCCGAACAAGAACATGACCCGAACGAAGAACAGTGATCTGCGCGCCGTTCTGGACGTCTTGCATGCGGGCAAGTCGATTCTGGTGACGAGCCATACGTCTCCCGACGGCGATGCCGTGGGGAGTCTTCTTGCCATGGGGCATTTTTTGCGCGCCTTGGGTAAAGACTCCGTTACGTGCGCTCTCGCCGACCCCGTGCCGAAGACCTACTTGTGGCTGCCCGGTGTTCAGGATATTGCGGCGCCTGAATCGTTGCAAGCGCATTTCGACGTTGCCGTGATCATCGATGCGCATCAACGGTCTCGCATTGGAAGCGTGAGCGAGCTCATCGCGGAAGATACTACGCTGCTTGCCCTCGACCATCACCTCGCGGAGAGCATCGACGCGCCCATTCACTACGTGAACCCGTCGTACTCCGCCGCCTGCGAAATCGTCGTAGACTTATTCGACTTGGCGGGCCTGCCGATTTCGCGCGAGGCCGCCGATTGCGCCTACATCGCCCTCATTACCGACACGGGCAGCTTTCGCTACTCAAACACGAATCCTCGCGCTCACCGCACGGCCGCGCGCTTGATTGAAGCGGGCATCGACGTGGCCGATATTTCGGCGCGCACGTTCGACACCATGGCGCGCCCGCGCTTCGATCTCCTGAGCCGGGTGCTTCAACGGACGACGGTGTCCGCAAACGGCCTGTTTGCCTCCGCGCAAGTCACCATGGCAGACATGCAGGAGACCGGTGCAAAAGGCGAGGATGTAGACGGGCTTATCAACTACCTTCGCAACATCGAAGGTGTTCAATTGGCCGCCCTTTTTCGGGAGGCGGAACCGGGTATCACCAAAGTGAGCTTCCGCGCGCGTCCCCCGGTGAATTGCGCGGAGATACTGCGCGAGTTCGGCGGCGGAGGACACGCGGCCGCGGCGGGAGCGACCTTGTCCTGTCCCATGAACGAAGCTGTTGCAACGATCCTGTCCGCATTGCCTGAACACATAAAGGACCGGGAATGAACGGTATCCTCCTCGTAGATAAGCCCTCGGGTTTGACTTCGCACGATGTCGTGGACCGAATCCGCCGTGCCGCCGGCATGCGGCGCGTTGGGCATACGGGCACCCTCGATCCCGCGGCAACCGGTCTCCTGATACTTTGCCTTGGTCCCGCGACACGCCTTTCCGAATTTCTGACGGGACTCGACAAAGTTTACGAAGGCACTATGCGTCTTGGGCTTTCGACGGACTCTTACGATCTCGACGGAAAAGTGCTTGAGGAAAAGCCCGTACCCCCGGTCACTGCCGAGCAAATCCAGGGTGTCTTTGATTCCATGACAGGCACCATCATGCAGATTCCGCCCATGGTGAGCGCCGTGAAAGTGGGGGGGGAGCGCCTCTACAAAATGGCGCGCAAGGGCGTTGTGGTTGAGCGCGAGCCGCGCCCCGTGACGATCCGCGAGTTCTCTTTGCTTAATCTCGCGACCCCGGATATTCAGTTCAGGATACGGTGTACGCGAGGTACGTATGCCCGCTCGCTCTGCTACGATGTGGGCGAGATCCTGGGCTGCGGCGCCACGCTCGCGGCCCTGCGCCGCACGTTCGTCGGCCCGCACTCGGTGGAGGCGGCCAAGCCAGTGGAGTTCTTTCAGAATGCGGAGAACGTCCGGTCCTGTCTTCTTAATGTGGACAAGGCCCTGGAACTGCCCGAAATCACTGTCCGGCGTATCAGCCGTCCGCTGGTGTCTTCGGGGGGCTTGCTTTCTCCGGCTGACCTAACGACCGAATGTCCCGTGCAAGCAGGTTGGGTTCAGATCAAGTCCGAGTCGGGCGAACTTCTCGCGCTGGCGGAGGTTCATTTGTCGTGCGGACAGGTTCGTATCCAACCCAAGAGGGTGCTTTGCGAAAAGTGATCCAGGTCGTTGATGACATTCGCACTCAGACCGTCCAATTCCCGCGATTGGTGCTGACCATAGGCAGCTTTGACGGCGTGCATCGCGGGCATCGCGCAATCCTCGATGAAGTCATACAGCAAGCCCGATTGCGTGAGGGAAGCGCTGCCGTACTTACCCTGAAGCCGCACCCGCGAGAGTTCTTCAGTCCCGACCACGCTCCCAGCTTGCTCACTAGCGAAGCCAAGAAGTGGCAACTGTTCGACGAGGCAGGTATCGACGCCGTATTTGTCCTTCCCTTCGATCAATCCGTTGCCTCCCTGGAACCCGAAGAATTTGTGGACTCCATTCTCGTGAAGCGATGTCACGCGGATGCTATTGTTGTGGGTCACGACTTTCGCTTCGGCAAACGCGCACGGGGCGACTTTGACCTGTTGAGCAGTCTTGCGTCGAAGTCGGGGTTTTCCGTTTCCCAGGTTGCCCCGCTTCTTATGGACGGCGAGCGTGTAAGCAGCACCCTTATCAGGGAACGGCTATTGCTTGGGGATCTGAGCAAGGCCGAAGCTTTCCTGGGACGTCCTTATTCGATCGTCGGCGTTGTCGTTCCGGGCAGGCACATCGGATCGACAATCGGGTTTCCGACGGCCAATGTGCGTCCTCATCACAGTGCAATCCCCGCACAGGGCGTTTACATTGCACAGACGGTCGTGAACGGAGTGCGCTACCCCACGGCTGTAAATATCGGCGTCGCGCCCACCATTCGTAATGAAGACATGACCATAGAGGCGCACCTACTCGACTTCAACGAAGACATCGAAGGCGTAGAGGTCGAAGTCGTGTTTATCAAACGCCTGCGTTCAGAGATTCGGTTTGCGTCCGTGCAAGACCTTATCGCGCAGATTCATCTGGATGTGGACCAGGTCCGGGCTTATTTCAGCGACCTCGCCTCCAGGTAACTCGCTTCTCTATTCTCCCTACATGCCGCCTGTATAGACTCCACTCGCACGTCTCGTTTGATCGAAAAACTTTGCGTTTGTCATTTGTCACTGTTAGGATAGACAGCCAGAGTACAGTGCATCCACCACTTATCGCCGGCAATGTCAACGTTTGGAAGTTTTTGAACGTTTTGCACCGGGGCGGCGTCTAAGAATGTGCGATAACAAAACCACGGCAAATTGAACTATATGCCTCGCCTGACCTTTACGACAATTGTCATGACATGTGCGCTCCTTGCAGCCGGTTGTTCCACAACCCGCTACAAGGAACGCGCCGATCGCGAAGTCTACTCCATCATTGAGGACAAATCGGGCGACGTGCCCGGCATGTCCAAGGACTTCAGCATCGAGAAGCCGGATGCGGACCCCGTCAAGGACTTGCCCGCAGCCGAACAGCCGCCTGAATTCTTGGGCGAAGTGGGGCAGACCGAGGTCAAGGCCCAAGTCCTGTCGCTGGAGCAGGCCCTCCAGATTGCCGTAACCAATAGCCGGACCTACCAGAATCAGAAGGAACTCCTTTACCTTCAGGCTCTTGCGCTCACGCTTGATCGGCATCGGTTTACGCCCATTTTCGCGGCGGGCGGCTCCGCGCGTTACAACCGCTCGACAAGCGACATCTCGAAGCTATCAGGCTCCGCGGAACTGGCTCAGGCAATTCCAGATGCGATGCGCACGGCGGGTGGCAACACGCAGACGCTACTTGGCAACGCCCCTACCGCCGCAGGCTTTCTCGAACTATACGGCATCCCGCCTGATTCCACCGCGGTGGCCGCGCTTGAAGCCGTGGGAGCGCTCGCGGGAACCCCTGCGAAATTGCTCAACGACTACGCCAATGTTGTCGAAGAGGCCTTCACGGTTACCGGCATCAATCAGCCCAAGAACGAGATCGCAAACGAGCGGAGTGTGTCGGGAGAGACCTCCGTCGGCGTCAATCTGCTCTTGCGAGGCGGTGGACGAATCGCCGCGAGCTTGACCTCCGATTTCCTGCGCTTCCTCACGGGAGACCCCAGCGTCACGACCTCCTCCGCGCTTGTGGGCAGCTTCACGCAACCCTTGCTGCGTGGACGCGGCAAGGACGTTGTTGCCGAGCAGCTTACGCAAGCCGAACGCGACGTGCTTTACCAGTTGCGTTCATTCACGCGATTCAGGCAGGAGTTTGCCGTTCAGGTTGCGTCTTCCTACTACTCGGTGCTTCAGAATCGGGACGCTGTCAGCAACAACTGGCAGGGTTATCAAGCATTCCTCATCAGCGCCGAGCGCGAGCGCGCCCTTGCCGAAGTTGGGCTCAGAACGCAGACGGATCTTGGCCGCATCGAACAGAGCGTCCTCAATTCTGAGAACAGTTGGGTCGATTCGATTCGTG
>JBAZRU010000163.1:7281-11701 GCA_041662805.1 Candidatus Hydrogenedentales bacterium
CTCGGATTGCCCACGGATGCCCAGATTATTCTCGACGACCATGAATTGGATGTGCTGAGGGAAACGGGCATCCAGCACCCGACAGTAAGCGACGAGCAAGCGATTGAAGTTTCGCGCGTCGCGCGGCTGGATCTCTATAACGTCCGCGATCAGGAAGACGACTCCAAGCGCAAAGTTCTGGTCGCGGCCAACTCCTTGAAGGCGGACTTGGATTTGGTCATCACGGGGCGAGTCAATAGCGAGCCAGGCGCGGACAAATTCAACACGCTCGACTTCCAACGCGCGGCGTGGTCCGCGGGGTTCGACGTCGACCTCCCCCTCGACCGGAAGGCCGAGCGCAACAGTTATCGAGCCTCCTTGATTTCGTATGACCGCGCAACCCGCGAGTTGAGTCTTGCCGAGGACAACGTCAAGCTGGAAGTGCGCGACGCATGGCGAAACCTCGACCAAGCCAAACGCAATTTCGACAACCGAAAGCTTGCCCTTGCGCTAAGCGAACGCCGCGTGGAAGAACAGACACTTCGCGCGGAGTTCGGCCGCGGCATTGTCCTGGATCAGGTGGACGCGCAGAATGATTTTATCAGCGCGCAGAACCAGCTCACCGATGCCCTTGTCCGTCACACCATCGCACGACTCGAGTTCTGGCGCGATATGGGAATCCTGTATATCAAACCGAATGGCCAATGGGAGGATGTGAAGGATGTTCAAGAGAGCCCAAGCTGAGGGCTCACCGAAGCCACGCAGGCGGTTGATTACGCGCCGCCGTATCATCGTGGCTATCGTGATCCTCGCCGTCGCCGGCGGCCTCTATGCCCGATTTGGCAAGACCACCAGCGGCCCAAGCATCGCCACAACGTTCGAGGCAAGACGAGGCCCGCTCGACATCACTGTCGTCGAAGGCGGCGGCGTGGAAGCTATCGAGTCGCAGACCATTAAATCCGAGATCAAGGGCCAGACGAAGATCCTCACCATCGTGGACGAGGGCTATCTCGTCACGGAAGAGGACATCAAGAACAAGAAGGTCCTCGTGACCCTCGACGACTCCGAACTTCTGGAGCGCATGACCCAAGAAGAGTTCGAGTATCAGAGCGCGTTGGCAAACTACACCGACGCACGCGAGCAATACGAAATCCAACTCAAACAAAACGAAAGCGATATCACGGCGGCTGAACTGGAAGTCCGGTTTGCGTTGATGGATTTCGAGAAGTACCTCGGGGCCGAGCTTGCCCGGACTATCGTCAAGGAACGCGGCTTGGACCTTGACGACGTCATGAAGCAAATTGACGAGGAATCGCGACGCATCGATGCCGCTGCGGAGGCCGACAAGACCAAGTCGAGTGTTCCCGATGAGGCAGGGGGAGATGTCCCGTCCGATACCCCCGCGAATGCGGAGTCTGAGCCAAAAGCCGACGAAGCACAGTCCCCGGAAAAGAAGGAAGAGGCCAAGGTTGAGAAGCCGGTCGCGTCGACTGCCGTCCGTAGGAATCTTCCACGAGTGGACTTTACGCAGTACGCAGATCCCGAGCGGCTCGGCGACGGAGAAGCCCAACAGACGCTGCGCAAGCTTCAGAGTGACCGCATTTTGTCGGAGCAGGAATTGGGCTTGGCCGAAACGAAGTTGACGGGAACGCGCCGGCTCGCCGAGAAGAACTTTGTCACGAAGCAAGACCTCGACAATGATGAGATGAGCGTCAAGAAGACCACTGTGGCCAAAGACTCCGCGATGACCGCGGAAGACTTGTTCATCAAATACGAGTTCCCCAAGCAGGGAGAGAAACTGCTGTCGGCCTATGAGGAGGCCATCCGCAAGTTTGAGCGCACCAAGCGTCAATCTGTTGCCAAGGAAGCGCAGGCCGTGGCCCGCAAGAACTCCTCCGAAGCGAGCTTCAAACTGCGCGAGCGGCGTAGAAGAGAATTGCAAGAGCAGCTCGATGCATGCACCATCGTCGCGGAACGGCCGGGCCTTGTTGTCTACGCCGGTAGCGACGAACCGTGGCGCAGGCAGGAGCCTATTGAAGCCGGATCCACGGTCAACGAGTTCCAGGAAATCATCACCATCCCCGACATGACGCAGATGGCCGTCAACGTCAAGGTGCACGAGTCGGCTATCAAGCAAATCAAGAAGGAGCAGAAGGCGACTATCAAGCTCGACGCCTATCCCGATGAAGAGCTCCACGGGCAAGTAACCAAGATTTCCGTACTGCCCGATTCGGGGCAGCGCTGGATGAACCCTGACATCAAACTCTATCCGTGTACGGTGAGTATCGAAGGCACCTTCGAATGGCTCAAACCCAGCATGACCGCGCAAGTTGAGATTATGGTCAAGCAACTCCCCGATGTCGTCTATGTCCCCATCCAGGCCGTGTTTCCGGAGGGAGGGAAACGCGTCTGCCATGTCGTTGACGGCTTCGGCGGAACGCAGAGCCGCGTCGTCGAAACGGGCGAGATGAACAAGGACTTTATCGAGATTAAGAGCGGCCTCAAAGAAGGCGAGCGTGTTATGCTCCGGGCTCCGCAAACGAATGCCTCGGCCGGAAAATCGGATGACGAAAAGGGGCAAGGGAAGAAGGAAAGAGCGGAGGGCGACAAGCCGAAGGCCGAAGGAGAGAAGTCGAAGGCCGATGGCGACAAGCCGAAGGCCGAAGGCGAAAAGGCTAGGGGTGAGGGTAGACAGGAAAAGCCTGCCGAGAACCGCGAACAGGCGCCCGCCGCGCCCAAGCCACAGTAGTCGCGTATCGTGGCTGAAACTATCGTAAAGCTCGAAGGTCTTCATAAGCGTTATCTTATGGGCCCGATCATGGTCGAGGCCCTTCGCGGAGTCGATCTCGATTTTCATGCAGGCGAGTACATCACCATCATGGGACCCTCCGGTTGCGGAAAGTCCACGCTACTGAATGTGCTCGGCTGCTTGGACAAACCCACCGAGGGAAAGTACATCTTGGGTGACCAGGATGTCTCCACGCTGGAAGACGACGCACTCTCCGAGATTCGCGGAGCCCGAATCGGCTTCGTCTTTCAATCGTACAATCTCATCCAGCAGCTTAACGTCCTCGAGAACATTGAGGTCCCGCTCTACTACCAAGGGCGCTCCCAGGAAGAAAGCCGACGCGTCGCAACCGCGCTGGCGCAGCGCGTGGGGCTCGACGACCGCCTCACGCACAAGCCATTCGAACTCTCCGGAGGCCAGCAGCAGCGCGTTGCCGTTGCGCGTGCCCTTGCAAATGATCCCCTGATTATTCTCGCCGACGAGCCTACCGGGAACTTGGACTCCGTGTCCGGCTCCGACATACTCGGCGTATTCGACGAACTGCACCGCCAAGGCAAAACGCTCATTATGGTCACCCACTCCGACGAAGTTTCGGAGAGGGCCATGCGTGTTGTTCGCCTGCGCGACGGGCGGGTAGAGCGCGATGAGTATCACAATTAAACCTTCTTCGCTACTCCCTTCGTTTATCACCGCCGTCGGTATTGCGCGGCTGAAGCGCACCGTGCAACTCGGCATGAAGAGCCTGTGGATGCACCGGCTTCGCTCTCTCCTTACCGGCCTTGGAATCGTCTTCGGCGTCTGTTCAGTGATCGCCATGCTCGCCATCGGCGAAGGGCTCAGCTACGAGGCCCAGGAACAAATCCGGCGTTTGGGTAGCAACAACATCATCATCCGAAGCGTCAAGCCCCCAGATGACCGCAGCACCTCCGCGCAACGGACGTGGATGATCGACTACGGCCTCACCTACGACGACGTCAGCCGTATTCGGAACACCATCCCCGGCGTCGAGATTATCGTGCCTAGCCGCCTCATCCGAAAGGACATCTGGAATCTCGCCAATCGAATCGATTGCGATATTGTGGGCACCGTCTCCTGGTACCCGGAGATGCGAAACCACCATACCGCAAAGGGCCGTTTCTTCTCGGAAGACGAGGTTGCCACCAACGAGAATGTCTGTGTGCTTGGCGACGGGATGGCTGAGGTCCTCTATCCGTTGGACGATCCCATAGGCCGTTCCG
Organism: Candidatus Hydrogenedentales bacterium; assembly: GCA_041662805.1. Taxonomy (GTDB): domain Bacteria; phylum Hydrogenedentota; class Hydrogenedentia; order Hydrogenedentales; family SLHB01; genus JAIBAQ01. The sequence continues at coordinate 11,287 of JBAZRU010000163.1, forward strand.
TGCGCGTCGATGGCGACTACTACCGAGTCATCGGCATCATGGAACCCTTGTCCAAGCAGGCGAATGGCAATGGGGCGAACGCAAGCGAGAGCGGCGCAAAGCCCAGCGCCCAGGCTGGCGCAGGCGCGCCTTATCAGATGTATATCCCGTTGACCGCCGCGAAAACGCGCTTCGGCGAAACACTGGTCCAACGGGGCAGTGGCAGTTTCTCCGCGGAACGCGTCGAACTCCACGAAGCGACGATCAAGGTCGAGAACATGGAAGACGTTATCGAGACGTGGCATATCATTGCCGATTTGCTCAGCGCCAACCATAAGAAGTCCGACTACGATATCGTCGTTCCGCTCGATCTCCTTCGCCAGGCAGAACGCACCAAGCGTATCTTCAATATTGTCCTTGGCGCTATCGCGGGTAT
>JBAZRU010000164.1:0-11567 GCA_041662805.1 Candidatus Hydrogenedentales bacterium
GACTACGGACCTGTCGTGGTCCGAGTTTTGGACGACGGTGACGGGGCCGCGCGTGATGGCCGCGTACAAGCTCAGTTTGTTCGCCTCGCTCGCGGGCGCGGGAATCAACGTCGTGTTCGGCTTCATCGTGGCATGGGTGCTCGTGCGCTATTCGTTTCCCGGCAAACGCGTCGTGGATGCCTTGGTCGATCTGCCGTTTGCGCTGCCGACGGCCGTCGCGGGCATCGCGCTGACGTCGCTGTATGCGCCGACGGGCTGGGTGGGGCAATACCTCGAACCCTACGGGATCAAGATTGCGTTCACCCCGCTGGGCGTTACGGTGGCGCTGGCATTCATTGGCTTGCCGTTTGTCGTGCGCACGGTGCAGCCCGTGCTGGAAGACCTCGACAAGGAAATCGAGGAGGCGGCGGCAAGCCTCGGGGCCACGCGGTTGCAGACGTTTCTTCGGGTGTTGCTGCCGGCGGTGTTTCCGGCGCTCGTGGCCGGATTCACCATGGCGTTTGCGCGCGCGCTCGGCGAATACGGCTCGGTCGTGTTTATCTCCGGCAACATGCCGATGCGCACGGAAATCGTGCCCTTGCAGATTATGACGAAACTCGAACAGTTCGATTACGCGGGCGCGACCGCCATCGGCCTGGTCATGCTGCTCATGTCGTTTGTGATGCTGTGCGTGATCAATCTGGTGCAATGGTGGAGCGGCGTCCGCGCGGCGGCCCATTAGGAAGGCGAAGACATGGCTGGAGCAACAACGACATATCCCGCGACGCAATCAGTCGCCGTGCGCGCCGCGACCAGCGAAGGTTTGCTGGTGCGCGTAGTCCTGACGGTCATCGCGCTGCTGTACCTCGGCTTCTTTCTCATGCTGCCGCTGGCGGCGGTCTTTGTGCAGGCGCTCGAGAAAGGACTCGGCGCGTACGCGGCGGCGCTCGTCGATTCCGACGCCATTTCGGCGATTAAGCTGACCCTCATCACGGCAGGCATCGCGGTGCCGCTGAACATGGTGTTCGGGTTGGCGGCGTCCTGGGCCATCGCGAAGTTCGAATTCGTTGGCAAGCGCCTTGTTGTTTCATTGATCGATCTACCGTTCTCCGTGTCACCGGTAATTTCGGGTCTGATCTATGTGCTGTTGTTCGGACTGCAGGGGCTCTTCGGGCCCTGGCTGAGCGAACACAACATTCAGATCATTTTCGCCGTGCCCGGCCTGGTGCTCGCGACGATCTTCGTCACGTTCCCATTCGTCGCGCGCGAGCTGATTCCACTCATGGAGCAACAGGGCACCGAAGAAGAAGAAGCGGCGCTGCTGCTGGGCGCAAGCGGCCTGACGACGTTTTGGAAGGTGACCTTGCCCAACGTGAAATGGGCGCTGCTGTACGGCGTGATCCTGTGCAACGCGCGCGCGATGGGCGAGTTCGGAGCCGTGTCCGTGGTGTCGGGGCACATCCGCGGACAAACAAACACCATCCCGCTCCACGTGGAGATTCTATACAACGAATACAATTTTGTGGCGGCGTTCGCCTGCGCGTCCTTGCTCGCATTTCTCGCGATCGTGACGCTAATACTGAAGTCGTTGGTCGAATGGAAGACGGCGCGAAAGCTGGCGGTAGACGACCGGACAACCGGAGATACGGCATAACATGAGTATCGAAGTTCGCAACATCACGAAACGCTTTGGAAACTTCAGCGCGCTGCGCAACGTAAGCCTGCACGTGCAACCCGGCGAACTCGTCGCGCTGCTGGGGCCATCCGGCTCCGGCAAGACGACCCTGCTGCGCATCATCGCCGGGCTGGAAACGCCGGACAACGGATCGGTTCTCTTCAGCGGCGAGGACACGACGCACCGTTCGCTCCGGGAGCGGCGCGTGGGTTTCGTGTTCCAGCACTACGCCCTGTTCCGTCACATGACGGTCTTCGAGAATGTCGCGTTTGGATTGAAGGTGCGCCCGCGCTCGACCCGTCCCGCCAAGGAAGAGATTAAGAGGCGCGTGTACGAATTGCTTCGCCTCGTGCAGTTGGAGCAATTCGCCGACCGGTATCCCTCGCAATTGAGCGGAGGCCAGCGGCAACGCGTGGCGCTGTCGCGCGCGCTGGCGGTCGAACCGAGCGTGTTGCTGTTGGACGAACCCTTCGGCGCGTTGGATGCCAAGGTGCGAAAGGAACTGCGGCGATGGTTACGCCGCCTGCACGATGAGATCCATGTGACAAGCGTATTCGTGACCCACGACCAGGAAGAGGCACTCGAAGTCGCGGACCGCATTGTGGTCATGAACGAGGGATGCATCGAACAAGTCGGCACCGCGGAAGAGGTGTACAGTCACCCCGCGACGCCGTTCATCTACAACTTCCTCGGCGACGTGAACCTGTTTCACGGGCGCGTGGAAGGCGGCCGCATGATGGTGGGCGAGCCCTCGCCCGAGAACGGCACGACAAAGGTGTTCGTGCGCCCCCACGGATTCGAAGTCGACACCACCCCCAACGGCAAAGAGCATTTCCCCGCAACCATCGCGCGGATCAATCCCGCGGGGCCGGTGGTGAAGATGGAATTGACTGCCTCGTGGGGCGACACAGTAGACGTGGAACTCACGCGGGAACGCTTCCTGGAACTCGAGTTGAAAAGGGACGACCAGGTGTTCGTCACGCTGAAAGAAATGAAAGTATTTGCGGAAGACTACGTGATTTGATCGCCCCGCCTTTACGCAGTAGCGCCCCGCACGATGTGCGCGGCGCGGGGTGAACCGCGGGCTGTCTGTGACGCGAAGACGTGCGCTACCCCAACGGCTATCACTTACGTGCGCCGGGCTCATCGAGCCCTGCGCTGAAATGCGGTCTTCGGGGCATCGCTCGGGATTCGGAAGTCGAACATTCCTGTCCGCCGCAGAAAGGTACTCTTTGTAGCGCCAGCCCTCTGTGGCGGGCGTCTTCGGTTCAATCACATGCGGCGGGCTGGAAAACCCGCCCTCCGAATCTACTCTAACGACAGTGCGACGGACGCCTCGGCGTCTTCGGCTACGGAGACTTTCCCCGTGGCGTATCGAAGGCCGGCGTTTGCCTGATCCCCGCCGTAGACTCCCGTGCCGAACGCAAGGGCAAGCACGGTATAGGTTCCAGGGAGGAGCGGCGCAAGGGTGTTTTCTGGATATGTCGTGTGTAGGATGGGAGGATTTCCCATGATGAATTGGTCGATTTCGGATGTCGGCATGTTGCGAAAGTCCGGCAGCGGCGTGTCGCTTGGGTAGACAAAAACTCGCACGAATTCGCTACTTACGGCCCCTGCAACTTTGGCGGCGATCCCGCACTTTCCCAAGTCAACGTCTTGACGAGTTACGGCATTCGGTTCGAGGGTTACTGCGTATGTGCGCTTCACTTCGATGGCGGATCGTGTAACCAGCGTAAACCGAATGGTCGCGATACCCGAAGGCAATTTGTCGAGAAAGTAGACATTCTCTTTGACGGAAAGCCTCTTCTGGGTCACGGATTCTTGGCCTGTCGATGTTGCGAGTTCGAGACTCAGGCCAATGTCGTTGTCGACGTTCTCAAACGACGAGATTGTCCCTTCAATCGCGGCATTGCCTTCAGGGAAGCGCAGGTCGAGATTCGCCGTATCGCCTGGAGGCAACGTAATATCGCGAGTCATGACCCGATAGGGCGGCTCGACGAGAGCCGCCTCAAGACGGACGGGACCCGAACACAGTCCTGTAACCTGATAGGCGCCGTTTGGCTCCATGATGCCACCATCCTTCGCGGCCACACCCGATTCATCGAGTGTGTGGACCAAGACGCGCGCCTGAGCGGGCTGTGACCCAAGATAGACGTGTCCAGCGATAGAAGCGTCCGCCGGACGTAGTCTGAAGTCAACCGCGGAAATGCCAACATCGCCCACTGCCACAGACTTGGTGAAACGCCTCATGTCCTTGCCGCCCGCGGCAACAGCGACATCGGCGCGAATCTCCGCCTTGCCAGCCGGGAGTCCTGTGATCGTGTAATGCCCTGCGGCGTCTGTGTCTGTCTCCCGAACCAGCATCGCGCTCCCCGGAAAGCTCGAAGCTTGGAGAAACACCGCGACGTGTTGGCGGGCTGCTGGCTTGTCTGCAATGAAGACCGTTCCCTCGACCGTGCCACCTTCCGGCAACGCGATGACCCATTGGGCGTGACGCACAATGGGTGCCGCGACAGGCGGAAGATCCTTCGCGACCACATATACGGTATCCGCAGTCTTTGGGAGTCCCTCCAAGGTGAACATGCCATCGGCATCCGTCTTCGCCAATCCCACCTCATCCAGCATTGGCCCACTATCTAGAACGCGCGGACTTTCCTTCAGAATATGCGCGCCTTCGACAGGCAGGCCCACGGAATCAACTATCTGACCTGTGAGCGCCTCGTCCTGCGCGATGCGAAAAACGAGATCGGGATTTCCCTCTATCGTCGCAACACGCTGCGACGCCGAGCCTATGCCGGGCGCAAGCGCTTCCACGGTCAGGTCCGAAGTTTCGGCGTCTGTGTATGGGAAAGAGAATGCGCCGTCCTCCGCGCTGTGGAAGATCCGATGAGAGGTTTCGCGGCCGTCACTTGAAACAGCCCGGATTGTGAAGTCCGACATGGCCTCTCCAGTGTCCGCGCTGAAGACATGCCCGCGCATCGTATGCCAGTCCATCACCTTCAGTTCGACATTGCGATCGCCGGCCCTTGCCAGTACAAAGCCATCAGCAAGGCGCAGTGGGACATCGGCGTCTTTGCCGTCGGCAATCTCCGCCGACATTCCAAACGTATCCGGGGCGTACGCGGTTATCTCGAAGCGCCCTTCCTCGTCCGCGACCGTCCTCAGTCTCATGCCATAGGGCATGCGGGCAGGATCGCTTTCATCGGCAACCAAGCTCGCCGAGACGAGAACGCCCGGTATCGGTGCGCCGGTAGTGTCGACAACCCTTCCGGCGATAGTGTCCCTCTTCATGTTAAGGACAAGCGCGATTCCGGATAGGCGTTGTCCCCTGGTGAGTACAAGGTCGGCAAACGTGAGGCTGAAGTCCTGCTCTCGTTCGGAGAGGGGGCGATCGGGATTTGAAACGGGATACAACCTGATCTTGCCGGGTGGTAAGGGTCCGATGTCGAACGCACCAGATGGGTCCACGGGCGCATCATTTGCAAGGTAGAAGTACCTGGCAAAGGCCCGGATGGCGACCCTCTGTATGGGTGTCTTGTCCGCGTCCAAGAGCGTTCCCGAGACGCGCGCACCCGGCAGCAGTTTCAATTGGACGTGATGGGCGCCGTCCGGTGTCAGCGAGAATTGGGCGAGATCGCTGATTAGATCTTTGTCGGGAAATGTGCAAAAGACCGTTCCCTGCGAACCCGGCTTGATGCCGTCGAGAGCGAAACTTCCATCGGCGTTGAGCAGCCCCGTGCTATGGAGTTCGCTCGACGCCGGGATGCTCGCCTGAACAATAATAGCGCTCGCAACCATCTTTCCATCCGCGCCGCGTGGAGGACGGATGGGCGCACCGGACGCGTCAACGACGAGGCCGGTTAGCACGCGCCAGTCGTTGACGAGGTCCGCGCGGTTGGCCGTGGCTGGGGGGACTACGCTTGAATTGGGTTGCGTTGTGGTGTTGCCGGATGCGGTTTGAACCGGCTTCGAGGCAATTGCTGGAGCATCCGCAGGCGGTGACGCGACGCGCTGCGGTTGTTGCCGCGGCTGCTGAATGAACGCAGCCGTTGCAGCAACGACGACTAAGACCGATGCCGCGATCAGAGCATTCTTCAGCGTCAACAAGCCGGCGATGGTAAATCCTACTCCTGCGACCGGCACGCCGGACACGGCCAACTTGCCTATTGCCGCGACCAACGCGGGAGGCGCGGCTTCGGCCATGTTCGCGGTGAGGCCGAGAACCAGGCTTGGCGCGGCGATTTGGACACCGCGTTTCTTGAGTGTTGCGCGAATGGATTCGACGCCTTTGTTGATGCGGTACGAGACAGTTTGCCGCAAGACACCGAGTTGTTCGGCGATCTCCGTGTGGGAGCGTCCCGCCATGAAGTGGGCAACGATAACTTCGCGGTGTTCGTCGGGCAACGCGGCAATGGCTTCATCGACAAGGGCTTCGACATCGTGCCATTCGGATTCGGTCGCCGTTGGGTGCGCGCTTGCGAATCGGTGCTCACGATCCCTGCGCTGGCTGTCGGAACGGGCACGGTCGCGGGCCTTGTTGACCGCCACGCGATGGAGCCACGCGCCGAGGTTCGATTTGGGCGGCGCGGCGGCCTGCGCGAGCACGAGGAAACACTCCTGGGCGGCGTCTTCCGCGTCGGCGGCGTTTCCGAGTATGCGACGGCACGCGCCATAGACCATCCCCGCGTGACGGCGCGCGACTTCGGCGAAGGCCTCAGGGTCGCGGTCGCGGGTCCAGCGTGAAAGCAGCGCCAGGTCGTTTGTGGACATCGAAGCTATCTCCCGGCCGACTAGGGCCGTTGCACTGTTGTGCCTGATAGACGGAGTCGATTGCGAATCGGCAAAAACTGGGCCGGGCGGGTGGTGGAGGGAACGAAGGCCGCAACCCGTTCCGGGGTTGCGGATTGGGGTGGTTGGCGACCCAAGGTAGCCCGGCTTCGTCTATCGACTTCGCCGGGCAACCTTGGGCTAAGGAGACTCAACGCCTTCGGCGTAGAAGAGACCGGCGCGGAAGTGGGGTGCATGCAGTGGCGCCCCTTTCTCATGACGAACGACTTGGGTTCGATCATGTGCGGCAGGGTGCATCGTTGGGAGGCCGAAAGAGGCGGGTTGGAAAACCCACCCTCCGAATTCATTCCAAGGTCAGTGCGACGGACACGTCGGCATCTTCCGTCGGGTCCGGTGGTGAAGATGGAACTGACGGCGTCCTGGGGCGACACGGTAGACGTGGAACTCACGCGGGAACGCTTCCTGGTACTTGAGTTGAAACGGGACGACCAAGTCTTCGTGACACTAAAGGAGATGAAAGTGTTTGCGGAAGACTACGTGATCTGATCGCCCCACCTTTACGCAGTAGCGCCCCGCACGATGTGCGCGGCGGGGGTGAACCGCAGCCTGTCTGTGACGCGAAGATGTGCGCTACCCCAACGGCTATCACTTACGTGCGCCGGGCTCATCGAGCCCTGCGCTGAAATGCGGTCTTTGGGGCATCGCTCGGGATTCGGAGGGCGGACGCGAATATCCGCCCTTCAAGCTCACTCCAACGACAGGGTGACGGTGGCTTCGGCGTCTTCCGTTGCGGTGACGGTTCCGACGGCGTAACGCAATCCGGAAATGGGCTCGTCTTCGCTGCGGTTTGCACTTCGTCTCTCTTGAAGGCCCATGCCGGGATCGAGAACAACGATGGTGTAGTCGCCGGGGGGCAACGGCCCGAGGGGTTTTTCCAGGCTCATAGCCATGGTCGCGGGGGGGGTCTCCCAGTTGTAACGTTCAATATCGTTCATGGTCATGGTTCGATAATCGGGCGCCGACACATGGCCCGGATACGCCATCACCCAGGTCATGCCTCCGGGTGTCGCCCCGTTCACTTCAACGCGGATGCTGCAATAGCCGACTTCGATGTCCTGGCGCGTGACTTTGTTGGCTGCCAAGGCCACGGTGTACGCGCGACGAGCCTGCCCGCTGCCATCAACGCTCCACGCCACGCTGAGCGTTGCCGCGCCCACGGGTAGACCATCGATGCGGTAGGCGTTGTCCTTGATTGCGACATTAGGCAGTTCGACGCGTTCGGGAGCGCCGCTACCGGCGACCTCAATGCTCATACTCACGTGACTCTGGGCGCTTTCGGGCACGTCGATCGTCCCTTCGAGCGTCGCGCTGCCTTCGGCGAACCGGATGTCGTGGCCCTTCGTATCGCCGGGCGCAAGCGTGAGTTCTTCGGTGAATGCGCGGGGCGGTGTCTCTGCGAGGGTGGCGTCTATTCGCGCAGGGCCGGACCAGAGTCCTTCGACGCGATACGCGCCGTCGGGGTCGGACACGCCGCCATGTCCAGACCAGCTTCCTGCTTCGTCGGGCGTCGATACCATCACCTGCGCGCGCACCGGTTTGCCTGCGACGTAGACATGGCCGGATATCGACGCGTCGGTCGGGCGGACATCGAAGTCGAGCATGGTCACCCCGCTATCGCCGACTCGCACCTTCTTTGAAACCTGCCTTTGACCCTGCCGGCCATCGTCCGTCACAACGCTTGCGTTCACGTTAGCCTCACCGGCGACCAAGCCCTTCAGGCGGTAATGCCCCGCCGCATCGGTCTTGCCTTCCAGCGTGATGGAGCACGCCGAGTCATACTCGGGGCGCAAATCAACGTACACGCGCTGGTCCGACTGCGGTATTCCGGCCACGGCGACTGTCCCCTCGAGCACACTTCCCTCTGGCAACGTGACAACCCAGTCGCCTCGGCGAACAATGGGAATCTCGACAGGCGCGACACCTTTCGAGGCCACAAAGATCGTACTCGCCGATTGCGGCAGGCCTGTAAGCATAAAGGCGCCAACCGCATCGGTCACGGCAAGGGCCTCCTGCTTCAGATAGCTATCATCCAAAAATTGAGGCGTGTCCTTCAGCAGATAGACTTCCTGCACAGGTGCGCCCGTCGAATCGACCACTCGCCCCCGGAGTCCCTCTTCCTGCGCAATGCGAAACACAAGTTCGCTGGTCTCTTTCGCGAGGGTCACGTCTTGCGATGCCGAACCAAGGCCCAGTGCCACAACTTCGATCGTCACGTCCGGCGATCCCGAATGTATAAACGAGAACGCCCCGTCCTTGCACCGCCAAATCCGCTGACTGGGTCGCTCTCCACTGTTCGAGGTCGCGCGTACGGTGAATTCCGGCACCGGTTCTCCGTTGTCGGCTCGCACGACGCGGCCCTGCACGACGGTGTAGTCGGCCACCTTCAACACGACGTTGCGGTCGCCCGCTTCGACCCGTATTCGCTCGCCGACACGCGGCAGTTGCTCAGAGGAGCTACCTTCATGATTCTGGAGCATTTTGTGTACGGACATCTCAAAGGTCTGGGGCGCGTACGCCTCCATTTCAAAGCGGCCTTGCGCATCCGTATCCGCCGAGTGTTTGACGTGCCCTGAATTGGAACTTCCGGTGGCCAGCGCGCCTGCCATAACCCGCACACCCGGCAATCCGTGGCCGGACGAATCTACAACGGTTCCCGCGATGACACTCCGCGTCTTATTGAACACGAGTCTGACGCCCGACAGATGTTGCCCGCGCGTAACCTCCGCGACGGCCGCGGTGAGACCGAAGCGTTGCATTGAGTCATCCGTGCTGGCCGGTGTGAGCATGAATCGGCCCGGAGGAAGTGGACCAATGTCGAAGTTGCCGGATGTGTCAACCGGAGACCCCGCCTTGAATTCCGCCTTGCCCGAGGTGGCGTGAACCATCGTATTCGGTATGGGCAGATTGCCCGCGTCAAGGAAGGTGCCGGAAACACGCGCGCCCGGCAACAACTGCAACGTGACGTGGTGGGCCCCGCCTTCGGTCAGCGAGAAATCGACAAAATCGCTGGCAAGATTATCCGTCTTGTTCACTGCACAGACGGTGCCGTGCGCCCCTGGTTCATGACCCTTGAGAACAAACGTGCCGTCTGCTTTAACTCCCGTCGAACTCGAGCCAACTCTTCCCGAACTCGAGCCGATTTGGATGTTATTTAGGGTAGCGTTCCCGTTCTCGTCGACCTGCGGCTTCACCGGCGCGCCGGAAGCATCGACTATAACGCCCGTCAACACGCGCCAGTCGCCGGCAGAGCCGGAAGCGGATCGGTTGGCGTTTGGATTCGCGGCGGTGCGCGCGGCGGCCTCTGCCGTTGCGGACTTGTCGGATTGCGCAACGTTCACGTTTGGCGTGTTCGTTGCCGTCGCATTGTCCTGCGGATTGCTTGGCGGACGTTGGACGAACGCAACGTAGACGCCACCGACCGCAATCACTGATGCGGCCACCAACGCGCTCTTCACGGTAAGGAGACCGGCAAGTATTCCCGCAGACGCGACGGGCACGCCCGAGACGGCCAACTTGCCTATTGCCGCGACCAACGCGGGCGGCGCGGCTTCGGCCATGTTCGCGGTGAGGCCTAGAACTAGGCTTGGCGCGGCGATTTGGATGCCGCGTCTCTTGAGGGACTCGCGGATGGATTCGACGCCTTTGCTAACGCGGTGGGTGACGGTCGAGCGCGCAACCCCGAGGCGTTCGGCGACCTCGGCGTGGGTGTGGCCTTCCATGAAGTGGGCGACGATAGCCTCGCGGAAGTCGTCGGGCAATGCCGCGATGGCTTCATCGACAAGGGCCTCGACGTCGTGCCATTCGGTTTCGGCCGCTGTTGGATGCGCGCTTGCGAATCGGTGTTCACGATCGCGGCGCTGACTGTCGGACCGGGCACGGTCGCGGGCCTTGTTGACCGCCACGCGATGGAGCCACGCGGCGAGATTCGACTTGGGCGGCGCGCTGGATTGAGCGAGCACGAGGAAACACTCCTGGGCAGCGTCTTCCGCGTCGGCGGCGTTTCCGAGCACGCGGCGGCACGCGCCGTAGACCATCCCCGCGTGACGGCGCGCCACTTCGGCGAAGGCCTCAGGGTCGCGGTCACGGGTCCAGCGTGATAGGAGCGCCAAGTCGTTTGTGGACATCGAAGCTCTCTCCCGGCCGACTAGGGCCGTTGCACTGTTGTGCCTGATAGACGGAGTCGATTGCGAATCGGCCAATGGGCGCAGCGACCGAACGCCGCGCCACTTCCGACTTCCGACTTCCGCCCGTTCCACGCTCCACGTTCCACGTTCAACCTTCAATCTTATGACTACTGACTACTGACTTCTGACTACTGACTTCTGACTTCTGACTTCTGACTTCTGACTACTGACTTCTGACTACTGACTACTGACTACTGACTACTCTCTTCTCGCCTTCTCCGAGTGCAACAAACTCGCTATATATATAGGAGGCAACACTCGGAGGACGAACCATGCCTATGCAATCCATGAATCCCAGTCCCAACCGGCGGCTCCGGGTTTCAGGCGGTAGACACGGGCGGGACCCCCTTGAATCGTCAAACGAATGCGAGGGTGCACCCCCTACTGAGAACCGGACGCGAACCCCCGAAAGCAACGTCTTGCTCTCCAATCCAAAATCCCAAATCCAAAATTCTCCACCCCCCTTGAATCGTCAAACCAATGCAAGGGTGCACCCCTTACTGAGAATCGGACGCGGACCCCTGAAAGCAACGTCTTGCTCTCCAATCCAAAATCTAAAATCCAAAATCCAAAATTCTCCACCCCCCCTTGTATCGTCAAAAGACTGCATGGGTGCACCCCCTACAGGAACTGGACGTGGCTCCATGACCGCAACATCTTGGACCCTAACCCAAAACCCGAAATTCTTCACCCCCTTGAATCGTCAAAACAACACAGGGACCCCCTGCCCCTCAAAGATGCCCCAAGCCGACCCGTGTCGGTTGGTCCGCGTGCGCGCCGGTCCATGAGCGTCCGTGGGTGTCCATGAGCGTCCATGCTTGTCCATGAGTGCAAAGTGAGAAATTCGGAAAGACCGCCCAATCACGCGTTCTCGCGGGGTG
>JBAZRU010000165.1:0-11562 GCA_041662805.1 Candidatus Hydrogenedentales bacterium
ATCAAATCAGGTACGCCGTTGCGGTCGCGCAGGGCCGACAATTTCTCGGCGGCCGCATCGAGTTGGGCGGAAGCATTCGGCAGGTTGTCGCCGGGCGTGATGGCATTGGTGGCGTTGATGAGCAGGGTCTGGATCGCATCGAAATCGGCCTGCCAATTCGGGTCGGATGTGGCCCACGCGCGGTAGCGCTTGTAGACGTCCTGCCATGTCTCGTTGACCGCTTTGAGGGCCTGCCTGAACTGAATTGTATCGCCGGAATCGGCCACGCTCTGGGCGTCCAGCATCGCCCTGGACACACGGTCGAAATACCGCGCAAGTTCCGGGTCTTTCACGGTTTGCGAGGTCTGGGCCGTGGCGGCCACGGACGCCGCGAGCAACGCGATGAACAGGCATTTTGTACGCATGACAGATCTCCCCTTCCCGGTGTTCATCCCCTCGTTGGGGCGAAAGTTCCCTTCTTCACGTCGGACTCGCGGACGGATTGTCGCTTGTGTCGCCCACTTGCAGGAGGTTCTTTGCCGCTTCAAGCTGCACATGCGCGCCGACAAGCACCAGGACGTCGCCTGCGTGCACCTGCGTATCGACGGCGGGATTGGTCGTCGGTACACCGTTGCGCACCACCGCAATGATCAGCACGCCCGTGCGCGCGCGCAAGTTGAGTTGCCCGATGGTCTTTCCGCACGCGCCGTGAGTCTCTTCGAGATAGAACGTCCGCGTTGCCGTCGTCTGCAAGACCTTCATCAGTTCTTGTTGCGCGGCCCGGTCGGTGGGTTTGCCGCGTAACATGCCGTAGCGTCCCGCGCGCACCGCGGCGAGTTGAGCCTCCACGACGTTGTCTGGGATGTCCATTTCTTTGAGGACGTGCGCGGCGATTTCGATGGACGTCTCGAAGTCCTCGGGGATGACCTGGCTTGCGCCGAGCCGGTAGATCTCGTCCAGGTCGGATTCGAAGCGGCACCGGGCCAGGATGTAGAGGTCCTCGCGCATGGAGCGCGCCACGGAGACAATCGCGCGGGTGGCCTTGCGATCGTTCGTGGCGATGACCATTGCGTGGGCCGTGGCAATGCCCGCATGTTCGAGGATGCTTCTGCGCGTGGCGTCGCCGACGATGTACTGGGTTTGCGTATCCTTTGCGATTTGAATGAGGCGGGGGCTCATTTCGATCAGGACGACGTGGACGCGGGTGGCCTTGAGCACACGCGCCAGGTTCTGGCCGCTCACGCCGAACCCGACGATAATCACGTGGTGCTTCTCTTGAATGACCGGGGCCTCATCTTCGGAGGATTTGCGGTCGCCCACGCGCGCTGAAATCCACGCCGCTACGGTCCCTGATATAGGAACCATCACCGCCCCGAGCATCATCGTGCCGATGGCGTAGACCATGATGCCATTGAATAGATCGGCGGGCATCAACCCGAGCTTGCTGGCTTCGAAGGCCACGACGTAGCCGAACTCGCTGACCGTGCAGAGCCCAAGCCCGACCTGAATCGCAGGGCGGATAGGCCACCCGGAGATCGTAACGGCAAAGGTTGTGATAAGGGACTTGGCGATCAACGTCGCGACAACCGCGAGGAGGATCAGGCCCAAGCTGCCGGCGACCATGTGAATATTGGCGATCATGCCCAGAGAGATAAAGAAGACGGCATTGAACACATCGCGAAAGGGATGAATATCCGCGACGAGTTGGTGGCGCGCGTCGGCTTCCGCGAGCAACAGCCCCGCGACGCAGGCTCCGAGCGCGGGGCTCCACCCCGCCAGCGATGCGAACCACGCGCCGCCGCACGCCATCGATACGGCGAAGAGCGTCATGAGTTCGGGGCCGCCGCGCCGCGCGAGTTCGTACATCAGCCCGGGCAAAACTTTGCGTCCCCCAATGGCGAGCAATGCCATGACACCCACGCCGATGAGGGAGCGCGTCGCAGTCTCATGCCAGTCGGAACCGGATTTCACGGCCAGCAGGGGCAGGAACAACATGAACGCGATGACGATGACGTCTTGGAGGAGCAGGATGCCGATTGTGATTGTGCCGGAGACGGAATCCGTTTCACCGCGCTCGCTGATTTGCTTGAGCACGATGGCCGTGCTGCTCAAGGCGACCAGCCCGCCGATCAGCGCGCACGTTGCGACGGAGTAGTCGGTACACACATGGAGCACGGCGGCGGCGAGGACGGCGGTAACGCCAATCTGCAAGCCGGTCGCCGCGAGCAGGTTCTTGCCCAAGCGGAACAGCGGGCGCGGCGACAACTCCAATCCGACGATGAATAGCAGCAGAACAAGCCCGATTTCTTTGATCGAACTCACGTCTTCAGGGTCGAACAGGTGAAGGCCTGACGGGCCCATCACAAGGCCGGTAATCAGAAAGCCGATAATCGACGGAGCGCGAATGACCCGAAAGAGCCAGGCAACGAACAGGGCGGTTCCGAACAGAAGGACAACGGCGGCCATGATATCGGGTTCGTGCATACACACTCCTTGAGAGAGGAAAACGGAACGTCGCGAACGGAAAGCGACGTAACATTACGAGGATGACGCGGAACCGTCAAGTGCGCCGGGGGATTAGGTAGGGAAGTTTCGGCGAAACGGCAGAGGGCAAGCGCAGTCTGTGTGACATGGCAAGAGGCGCTTTCGGCGAAAGCGCCCTACCTTAAGCGCTGCCCGGATTGAATAGTCAAGGCGAGGCACTCGTCTTGGTAAACGGACTATACTGTTTGTGATTGGATGCGAAGGCGGTTGCGTACGTTACAACGGCATTGGGAGTTACGATGATGGTTTGGGGTTTGGTGATAGTCGCCGCCTTGTCGGGTGGGATTTTGCAACGGCAGGATGCTCCAGGCGAGAACATCGAGCGGGTGGTTACCGAAGGGGTCGAACGTATCGTGTCTTCGGTGATGGGCGCCCCGGCTACCGTGGGCGGAATCAAATGGGATTGGGAAAAGCAGCGGCTCACCTTGGAAGACCTGACGATTGCGAATCCTTCGGGATTCTCGGAGGGCAACGCCATCGCCCTCGGCAATGTGCAGCTTGAAGCGGACATCCGATCGCTGATGTCCGAGCAGCCCCAGGTGCGGCTGGTTTCGGTAGAAGGCGCGCACATCAACGCGGAGACGTCGCTTCAGGGAAACAATCTCAAGAAACTGATGGACAACGCGAAGGGGTTCATGCCCAAGGGCATCCGGCCCCGCGGGGGATTGCAGCGCGGCGAGAAGCGTTGGCGCATCGATAGCGTCGTCATCAATGAGAGCTCAGTGGCGATGAATTCTCCCCTCCTGGGAAGCTCAGCGAAAGAGAAGAAGTTGGACGGGCTGGAAATGAGCTTCACCGGGCCAAACAACGAGGGGATGACTTCGCAGGAGATCATGGTCCAGATCATGCAGAAGTTGATTGACGAGACCGGGCTTCTGGGCGGAACCGGAGAGAATGGGGCCGCCGAGTCCCCCATCAACGCGTTGATCGATCTGCTTGGCCCCAATCAGGACAGCAAGAAGTAGGCGGAGCGAGACGCCGGTGTTTCAGCCATTTACAGTGCCGCGCCTTGCTGTGCTACACTCTCAGGCTATCCAGGCTGGGAGGTGCGAAGCATGGCATATCAATACATACTCACGGACAAGTCCGATGGTTGCGGGACAATCACGCTGAATCGGCCCAAGGCGAATGCGCTTTCGCTGGAGTTGGTGACGGAGATCGGGTGCGCGGTCCAAGGGTATATCGAGGACGCGGACGTGCGCTGCATTCTTATCACCGGGGGCGAGGGCAAGTTCTTCAGCGGCGGCGCGGATATTCCGAGCCTGGGGAGTTCGTTGGCAGCGCCCTTTGCCGAGGGCATGCCGTTGCCCGCGGGACTCAAGACCGTGGATATCATCGAGACCAGCCCAAAGCCGGTCATCGCTGCCGTCAATGGAATCGCGGTGGGCGGCGGGTGCGAATTGACCTTGGCGTGCCATTTCCGGCTCGCGGCGGATACGGCGTTGTTTGGGCAGCCGGAGATTAACCTGGGCATCGTGCCGGGTTGGGGCGGTTGCCATCGGCTGCCGAGACTGATAGGCGATGCGCGCGCTCTGGATTGGATGCTGACGGGCCGCATGGTGAGCGCGCAGGAAGCGTTGGAGGCGGGCCTTGTGATTAAGGTCGTGCCCCTGGGTGAATTGTCGAAAGCGGCCCGCGACCTTGCGGGTGTGCTGGCAAGCAAGCCGGCCGTGGCCACGCGCGCCATTTTGCGGGCTGTCCGCGAGCGCGCATTGCAGCCTGAGTGCGGCAAGGCGCTCGAAGCCGAGGCCTTCGCCGAAGCGGCGGCAAGCGGCGATGCACGGGAAGGCATCGCGGCATTTTTGGAAAAACGTCCCCCTAACTTTACAGGCGCATAGCGGTGCTTCGTCGTATATCGTTCTTCGTATTGGCGGGAATGCTCTGCATTTTCCGTTCATCGGCACTGGAGGCCGGGGCGGCCAAGGTCGAGATTACGCCTCCGCTGGACACCCCGCTCAACGGGTACTTCGACCGCATGGGCCGGGGCGCGATGGCCGTGCACGATCCCGTGTGGGTGCGTTGTCTGTTTTTGGACGACGACGAGACCACGGTGTTGCTGGTGAATTCTGATCTTTGCATGATCAGCCGGGAACTGCGCGACCGTGTGCTGGAGTTGGCCCCGAAAGAAGTCCCGCGCGAGAACATCCTCCTCACGGGCACGCACACGCACAGCGCGCAGGGTGGCATGAATCGCAATCTCATTGTGCGATGCGTCTCGGGGCGTTTCATGCCGGACGTGCTGGAGGCCACGGCGCAACGATTCGCGGAGGCCATGCAGCAAGCCATCGCGAGCCGGAAACGCGCGACGATTGGCTTCGGCACGACGACGCAGACGGACCTTTCCGTGAACCGGCGCGTGGAGAACGGCCCTACGGACCCGCAGATTGGCGTGATTCGCGTGGACGATTCCGACGGCAACATCATTGCGTTGGCGACGAACTTCGCGGCGCATCCGACGACGGTGGGCGGCGAAGACCAGATGTCCGTGAGCGCCGACTATCCGGGCTTCTACTACAACGAAGTGGAGCGCGTGGCAGGCGGGAGCTGTGTCGCGATGTTCTTGAACGGCGCGGAAGGCAACCAGCGTCCGGGCAACCCCGAGAACAAGGCGGGCTGGGAACAGACCGAGTCTATCGGGAGGCTGTTGGCGACACGCGCCATGGAAGTCGCGGGCACCATCACGTGCGGTGAAGCCAAGCTGCACGTGGCCGCTTCGACGCCAGCGCTTCCGCCAACGCTTGCGAAAGGGATTTGGCCCGAGACCACGGAACTCCGCACGCTGGAGATCGGCGACCTTTTGTTGAGCTTCATTCCGGGCGAGCCGTGCGTCGAGATCGGTCTGGAATTGCGTAGGCAGGCGCTTGCGCGCGGGTATGCGGCGCAATTCACGGTGGGCCTGGCCAACGACTATCTCATGTATTTCGTGCCGCGCGAGCTGTATCCGGCGCTGACGTACGAGAGCGCGATGAATTTCTACGGGCCGCGCATCGACGCATGGTTCTACCGCGAGTTCAACAAGCTGATGGTACGCGGGACCGCGCCCGCGGAACCCGCGGCGATTGAGCCATGGAAACTGGACGAGATGCCCACAGGCAAGGCCATCGTGATATCGGGAGACCCGGTCGAGTCGGGCTATCGCCGAGGCGCGGCCTTTCGCGATGTGCTGCAGGAGACCTTCACGGACACCGTGTGCAAGCCGTGCGACAACGGCGAGTGGATACCCAAAGACGGGCTGTGGGGTTATGCGCCGAGTTTCATGAATCTGACTCCCTTGGCGTTGCCGCGACTGGGAATCGGCGCGCGCCCGATGCTGGTTGGGTTGGCACCCGATGTCATGGCCGAGCTTGAAGGCATGGCGGAAGGCGCGGGCATGGCGTTCGACGCCGTGTGGCTCACGCAGTGCGCGCCGACATTCGCGGCCAAGGCCGACCGTGCAGCCATGTACCGGTCGCCGTTCTGCACCATGTTTGCCGCCGTTGGCGACCGTGCAGGCGCGGACGATATCCTCGTCGGCCGCAACTTCGATTGGACCCGGGCAGAAGCCCCGTTTGTATTCGATGTCACTCCGAAGGAAGGCCTTCGCTTTCTCTATGTGGCATTCCCGTGGTCGCTGGGTGTGTTCACCGGCATGAATGAGGCGGGGTTGCTGGTCAGTGTCGAACGGGTCGATCATCTTGGAGAGCCGACGCTAGACGGACCGCCCGTCGAGTTTGTACTGCGAAATGTACTGGCGGCCTCGGTCGACGTCGCGACAGCCACGGCGGCTCTTCAGGCCGTAACCCACGTCCGGGGTTACCACGTGTTGCTTGGCGACGCGACGGGCAAGGCGGCCGTCTTGGAATTTGGACCCTCTATTGTTATTCGCGAGCCCAACGATGGATTGCTACTTGGGATGGACCCCGCGACCGCCGGGGCCGACCCTGCCGCGGCCAAGCGCTATGCCCGCCTGTCTTCGCTGCTGGAGGCCGAGCGGATTCTCGATGGCGACGAGATTGCCGCGTACCTTCGGGATTCGGAGCCGGGACGTTCGGGTCTTGAACAAATCTGTGGTTCGGAGACTCGGTACAGCGTGGTCTTCGAACCCAAGTCCAAACGCATGCGCGTTTCGGTTCGGGAATCGTCCGGCGGGTTGGGCAAGTCCGTTGTCTACGGTTTCGGGAAGAGCACTCCATGAGCGACGTCGTCCGCAATTACACCGGCCAAGGCCGCCCGCTTCAGCGGCGCCGTGGACAGAACTATTCCACGGGGCTTCCCTGGCGGCGCGTGCTTGTCACGCTGGTGATAGTGCTTCTGGTTTCATTTCTATGGACCACGCGCGACAGCTTCGACATCACGCGCTGCATGCCCGCGGGCCAACGGTTCAGCCTTGTGCTTGCGGACCCGGTGAACAACCGCAGCCGTATCGTGCAATCGCAGGTGTGGGAGGCCATCCCTCCTTCGTTTGGCTTGGCCAAGGCCCTCGAACCGATTCAGCGGAATGCCGGGCCTCCGGAGTGGGTGCTCAACAACCTCATCCGGGGCCAGCTCTACCTGCTCGGCAACGACATCTCGTCGTTCAGCGATGTCATCGGCCTTACGAAGATGTCTCGAATCGGGTGTCTGCTTGAACGCCTGCACTGGTTCATGTCCGGCATCGAGAGCGATTACGCCGGGGGGCTGCGGCTCCGAAAGCTCACGAACTCGGGCATGTTCTACGCCGTGCGCGGGCGCATCCTGCTGTTCAGCCCTTCGCGCGACGAGTTGATTCGCGCGCTGACGCTGACCGAAGAAGCGGCCATCGAAGAGGCTACGATGTCGGACCTGACGCGGTCGGGCACGGAAGACATGCGCGGCGTCGTGCTGCTGAATCCCGAAGAACCTTTGGGGGCCACGTTCCAATCGGTGGCATTCGCCATACGCATCGACGAGACGACCGCCCACACCAAGTTCCGAGGAATCCTGAATGCGCCGGCGCGCGAGCGGTTTGCCACCTTGGTGAAAGGTGTCGCACCTCGCACGCTGATCCAGCCCCCAGGGGGTATGCTTCAAGTCTCGCTCGACTTCGGCAAACCGCTGAAGGAAGTGTGGACGGGTCTTGGGCAGGCTTTCGAGAGTTCCTTCTTCAACGCCTCCAAATGGCAGACATGGGAAGAGACCAAACCGGGCGAAACGCCCGGATTGCCTCAGCTTATTACAGCTTTGTTCGGCCCGATGGGCCCGGGTATCCGCCTGAGCTGCACGGGACTTGACGTCAATGAGATAATGCCGGTGCCTTTGCTGGTGGGCACCTTGGACGCCCAAGTGTCCGCCCTGCCGGAGTTGTTCAAGGCGATTCCGCCCCCGCCACCGGGCACCATGCCGTGGGACATGTACCCCCGCGTGGACACGGCGGCGAATATCGTCCGGCTGCCGCTGGTGGGTGGCCCGTCCATCGAGCCGACCGTGGCCGTGTATGGCGAGGACGTGCTCGTAAGTTCAAGCCGCACCGTTGCCGAAAGTCTGCTGGCCCAACCCGTTGCCGCCGCACCGATGGCCGATAAGGGCAATGTCTATGCGCGCATCGAGCCCCGTCCGTGCGTGGAACAAATTGTCGAGGCAGGCCGTCAATTCACCGCGTACAATGGGTTGCGGGGGTATACGGCGGAGAGCTTTGAGGCAGCGGCTGCCGAGTGGACTGCCGCCGCATCGCGCGTACGGGAAGTGACCGCGCTGGCGTCCTTCGGCAACGACAGCATCGACGCCGATTTCAAGCTGGTTTGCGAACCCGCGACGCCGCCTCCCGCTCCGTAGTTGCTACTGCGCCACCAATCCCGCTAGGATCGCCCCGGGCTGCACCCGAACACACAGGATACTTATGACTACTGCTGCCGAATCGGCCGGACCCGGAGACGCGTTCGACCCGGAGTTTATCGTCGACCAAGCGACGGATGAGGTCTTGCGCCTTCACCTCGACAAGTTCGAGGGACCGCTGGAGGTGCTGCTGTATCTCATCAAGTCGCAGGAAATCGACATCTTCGACATCCCTATCCTGAAAATCACCGAGCAGTACCTTCGGTTTCTCGACCTCATGCAGGAGGAGAACCTTGAAGTCACGGGCGATTTCCTGGTCATGGCCGCGACGCTTATCCAAATCAAGTCCAGAATGCTCCTCCCCGCCGACACCGAAACCGGCGAAGAAGAGGACATGGAAGAAGACGATCCGCGGCTGGAACTGGTCGAGAAGCTCCTTGAGTACCGGCGATACCGCGACGTCTCCGCCAGGCTGACTTGGCTGGAAGAACAGCGCGCGGACTGGTATACGCGCAATGTGAAGCCCGTTATCGAGCAGCCGGAAGAGGAAGAGGACGTGCTGGAGGTCAATCTCTACGACCTCGTGACGGCGTTTCGCGCGTACCTGCGGTACTTCTCCGACGACATCTTCCACACGGTTCAAGGTGAAGTCGCTTCGGTGGACGAGAAGATCGAACGCATCGAAGCGCTGATGGCAAGCCACGGCAGTATCGCGTGGTCCGACCTGCTCGGGGAATGCAAGAGCCGGGTCGAACTCGTCTGCTGTTTTCTGGCCATCCTCGAGATGTGCCGTATGGGCCGCTTGCGCGCGCATCAACACAATGCGTTCGAGGAAATCCGTCTCTTCCCCGCCACGGAAACGGCAGCGGTGTGATCTGGCCGTTTCGACGCCGCAAACCCAAACCCCTCGGCGGGCAAGGCGAAGATTTGGCCGCGAAACACCTCAAGCGGGAAGGCTACGTCATCCTCGACCGGAACGTAGAAGTGGGCCGCTATGAACTCGACATTATCGCGATGGAAGACGATACGGTCGCATTCGTGGAGGTCAAGACGCGGCGCGACGACGGATATGCCGCGCCCGAGGACAACATCACGCCGAGCAAGCAACGCCATATCCGCAGCGCGGCGCACCGGTGGCTCAACGAGCACGAAAAGACGGATGTCTACTATCGGTTCGATGTCGTGACGGTGGTGCTCCCGGAATCGGGAGAGGCCAGGATCGTGCTGTATCGCAACGCGTTTCCGGATGTGCGACCCGTGAAAGCAAGCGTCGCACCCCGAGCCCGTCTGCGCCGGAGGTAAGTTGCCGTGGAACCCGAGACAACTGCGCTGTCGATTCTCGTCGTCGATGACGAAGCGAACATTCGCAAGACGCTCGCCGTGTGCCTGGAGACGGAAGGGCACGCCGTCGTGTCGGTCGGGAGCGCGGAAGAGGCGCTGCAAGCGGTCGCGCGGCAGAGCTTCGCGCTGGCGTTCGTCGACGTCCGGCTAGGCAACTCAAGCGGACTGGACCTGATTCCGGAATTGTTGGCACAAGCACCGTGGCTTAAGATCGTGGTGATCACCGCTTATGCCTCAATCGAGACGGCGGTGGAGGCCATGCGGCGAGGGGCGATGGATTACATTCCGAAGCCCTTTACACCGCCGCAAGTGTTGATTGCGGTGCGCAAAATGTCGGAGATGCGTTCGCTTGAGTTGAAGCTGATGCAGGTTCAGCAGGATCTTGCGGGCTCTCACCCCGAAATCGAATACGCCAGCGCGAGTCCCTCCGTGCAACGCGTGTTCGAATTGGCGCGGCAAGTGGCCCAGAGCGAGGCGTCGGTGCTCATCCTCGGCGAGAGCGGCACAGGGAAGACGGTGCTCGCGAAGGCCATCCACGGTTGGAGCCAACGCGCGAAGAAGCCCTTTGGCGTCGTGTCGTGTCCTTCGCTTTCCGCGGAATTGTTGGAGAGCGAACTGTTCGGCCACGTGCGCGGGTCCTTTACCGGGGCGGTTCGCGACAACCCCGGCAGGGTCATGGCCTGCGAAGGCGGGACCTTGTTCCTCGACGAGATCGGCGAGTTGCCGCTGAGGCTGCAACCGAAGCTGTTGCGGTTCATCCAGGACAAGGAGTATGAGAGCGTCGGCGACACGCGCACGCGGCGGGCCGATGTGCGAATCGTCGCGGCGACCAACACGAACCTGGCGCAAGCCGTGGGCGACGAGCGGTTCCGCGAGGACTTGTATTACAGGCTCAACGTGTTTCAATTGGAGATGCCGCCGTTGCGTGAACGTACGGCGGACATCGCGACGATCTCCAAACGCTTGCTCGCGTTCTTCGGGGCGGCGTCGCACCGCACTTTCCTGGGGTTTACCGACGAGGCTGTGCAAGCGCTTGAGCATCATCCGTGGCCAGGGAACTTGCGCGAGCTTCGGAACGTCATCGAACGCGCCACCATCCTTTGCTCGGGCGATACCGTGGGTATCGAGCACTTGCCGGAGACGATAGCCTCGCGGAGCCACGTGCCGCGCGTGGGTGAGCGCATGTCACTTGCGGAACTGGAAGAACAACACATACGGCAGGTGCTTGCCACGACGACTTCGCTTCAGGCCGCAGCGGAGATTCTGGGAATTGACCAAGCCACACTGTGGCGGCGCCGCAAACAGTACGGAATCACCTGACCGCCGTATTGCATTCTGCAATGCAGTCGTTTCAAGCCGCTTGCAGCTTGCACGATCCGCGCCTTCTCAAGGCCGCCTCTCCTCTTACGTAACAACAACTTACGACTCTCGCCTTCTTGGCACATGTCTTGTGTTTTCGAACGCAAGGAAGTACACATCATGATTGGATTACGACAGAAACTTGTGATCGGATTCGGGGCGCTGCTGCTCATCACCGTCGTCATTGGCGGGGGCAGCATCTCTCAGCTCTACGTGCTGGGGCACGCCATCGACGTGATCATGAAAGAGAACTACCAGAGCGTCATTGCGTGCGGAGGCATGAAAGAAGCGCTTGAACGGATGGACAGCGGGGTCCTGTTCACGTTGCTTGGCGACGAGAAGGACGGAAACGCGCTCATCGACGCCAATCGGGCGGCGTTCGAAAAGGCTCTGCAAACGGACATTTCGAACGTTACGCTTCCCGGCGAAGGGGAGAAAGCCCGGCACGTCCAAGAGCGGTTCACGGAATACCTCGACACAATCGAGATCGTGCGCAATCCCGCGGTGGCCATCGAGGAGCGCCGCCAGGCGTACTTCGGACGCTTGTTGCCCGTGTTCACGGATATCAAG
>JBAZRU010000166.1:0-4712 GCA_041662805.1 Candidatus Hydrogenedentales bacterium
GCGCGCTTTCTGGCGCGAACCAGCAAGGAGGGGATTGCGAACACCCTCATGGCGATTTGGCGAGACGCAGCTCCCCCACTTCAGCGCCGCCGCGCGCTGGAGGCGCTTTTTCCGAGGCCCATGGGGTTTTGGTCGGAACACTACTCCTGGACCAGCGCGAGGATGGCGAAGCCGGTCGCCATACTTGGGGCGGACAGAGTTCGCTCCATCATCGGAAACGTCTTCATTCCGGCGGGCCTGGCTCTGGCTAGACAGGCGCAAGACCGCATCATGGAGGAGGCGGTCCATGCGCTGTTCGCGGCGCTGCCGAAGGAACAGGACAATCATGTCGTGAAGATCATGCTTCCGCGTGTGTTTGGCGATGAGCCACCCGTGCGGATCGACTTCCGGCTTCAGCAAGGACTCTTGCAGGTCTATCAGGATTGGTGCCGCCCGAATCCTTCCTGTCGCAATTGTTTCCTTATCCCTCACCTTGACAGAGAGTCCCGGCTGTCCTACCCTTCGCGCTGATTGACAGCGTGAGCAACAGGAGAGCCGTGGTGTCCAGTAATCTCAAAGAGCCTTCCGCCCAAGTTACCCTCGCGCCGTCGGACCTCGAACTAGCGCGGCCCGTTACGCTTCTAGGCGGCGTTGCCTTGGTGGCCGGGGGCGTTATCGGAATTGGAATCTATGCGCTCGTCGCGCAGATTTCGATCCTCTCGGGGACAGCGCTGTGGCTAGCGTTCGTGATAGCCATTGTCATTTCGCTGATCGGCGTAACGCCGCTGATGCAACTGTCGAGTGCGATGCCCAAGGCGGGAGGCGGGTACCACTACGCGGGACGCCTGCTATCGCCACGTCTCGGGGCGCTGACATCGTCGTGGGCGATTCTGGGAGGCGCGTGTTCGACGTGCGTGGTGACGGTGGGCTTGGCCAAGTATATCGGCGAGCACGTGCCGGGGGGCTTGTCCGAGAGGGTCGTGGCATTCGCAATCCTGGGTGCCTTCTTCGTGCTCTATCAGTTTGGACTCAAGCTTGCAATGTGGCTGCAGATCGCGATGGTCGTGCAACTGTTCCTGGCATTGACAGCGTATGCGGCTCTTGGGGCAATCGAGATCCCCATCTCCTTCGCGCTCGAATTGCCGAAGGGAGTCGGCGGTTTCGCGATGGCCACGATCCTCTGCTATTCGGTGTGCATGGGATTTCAGGTGATTTCGGAAATGGGCGAAGAGATGGTTCACGCACGCCGGAATATTCCTCTTTCACTGGCGATAGGCGGCGTCATCGTCTTGATCCTGTACGTCGCGGTCGGTTCCACCTTCGTCAACTCGATACCCTATGACCCGGAACGTATTCGGGCCATGAAAGCGCCGCTCTCCGAGTCCGCGGCCCTTTTCCTGCCCTGGCCGCTTCAGTTCTTTCTCGGGATAGGTGCATTGAGCGCTGGGCTGACGTCATTGAACGCGGCGGCGATTGCCCTTCCAAGGGAGATTTTCGCTCAGGCCCGCGCGGGGATCATCCCTTCGTGGCTTGGTACGGTGAATGCGCGGACTCGAACCCCACTGCGCGCCGAGTCCGCGTTCTTTGCCCTTGTGTTCGTGCTGCTGGCATTTGACGCACCGATCGATTTCTACGGCATTCTGGCCGCAGTGGGTATTCTTCTCATGACCATCATGCTCAGCATTGCTTGTGTACGGCTTCCGCGAATGCTGCCGCTCGAATACCGCGCGGCGTACATTCAGATTCCTCCAAAGCTGCTGATGCTGATTGCGGTCGTGTCGATCGCGTCGTCTCTCGGATTCATCTTCATTGTTCTGACAGAGGCCCCATTGGCGGCATTGGTGTACTTGGGATTCAGCGCGGTGCTGCTTGCTCACTATGCAATGCGGATGCGTTGGAAGATGTCGCCCGAAGGTGAAACGCTGAAAGTTATCAGGCCGACGGAGGAAGAACAACGGTGAACGTGGCGCCCTGATCCGGGACCGACTCCACCTCGATTCGGCCCGCGTAGTCGGCCACGATGCCGTGGGCAACGCTCAAGCCAAGGCCGATTCCTTGGCCGATTGGTCTCGTGGTAAAGAATGGATCGAACAATCGCGTCCGCGCATCCGCGGAAATGCCTGGGCCGTTATCGCGAAATGCGATAGATAGGACTCACCCCTTCGCGGAGGTGGAAACATGCAAAGACCGTCCCCGGCATTTGATTTCAAGCAGGGCCTGATGGGCATTGTGGAGGATATTCAAGAAGGCCCGCTGCAAGTCTTGGGCATTTGCTTCCAGGCTTGGTAAGGACGCGGCCAATTCAAGAGAGACTTCCACGTCGTCCAACTGCAACGCATATTCGTACAGGGAGATCGCCTCGCGAAGCAATTCGTTGACGTCCACGTTTTTCCGGCTGTGTTCGGCCCGTTTCGAGAACGTCAGCAGGTTCTCCACGATACGCCGGCACCGATGGGTCTCCTCCAGCAGTCTTTCGAAACGCTGCTTCATGGCTTCATCGGTTGCGAAGCCTTTGAGATACTCGCCGTAGCCCAAAACCGCGGTGAGGGGGTTGTTCAACTCGTGCGCGGCACGGGCGACGATTTCTCCCAGCGCGGACAGCCTTGCGGCTTGAACAAGGTCTGCTTCGAGGGCGTGCTGGCGGGCGGTATCCTGGATAATCATCATGATGCCGTCGATAGCGTTTCTGTCACCCTCGATCGGGGATACCGTGACTTCGCCATGGATATCGCCTCCAAAGCGCGTACGCACGAATATCGGCGACTTCAGGGGCTTCCTCTTCGCGAGAACGGAGTGAATCGCCTCGGCGATAGCGTTTTCGTCTTGTTCGCAAATATTCCGAATATTGTGGCCAATCAGCGAGGTGGCGGAGGGCGCCGCGCAGAGCGCGACGGCACACGCGTTGATGTCCCTGATAACGCCTTGGGGGTCTGTGATGACAATACCGACCGAGGTATGGGTCATCAAGTTCTCGAAGTAACGATTCGTTCTCGCGATTTCTCCTTGAAGTCTTCGTTCGAGACCAAGGTCGCGGGCGACTCCGACGATCGCATCCGGACGCCCCCGCTCTCCAAAGAGGACGCGTGTGTCGATTTCAATGGGAATGCGGTCGCCGTCCTTCGTGAAAATTTCGATGGAATAGGGTGAGTAGCGTCCGGGAGGAGCGGCCATGCGCTCTTCGACGAGGTCCAAATACTCGGGTGCGACCAAATCGAACACAGACATTCCATTGACAAGATCGTCCCGCGAGTATCGGGTCATTTCCAGCCCACGATCATTGACGTAGAGGAAACTCCCGAGCGTGTCGTGAACATAGACCATGTCGCGGATGCTTCGGAGGATACCCTTCAAGAGGATATAGAGGCGCCGCGCTTCAGGCTTCACCTCTTCGACGGACGCGCCGACCAGTCCTTGGAATAGCCGGATTCCTTCGGGATTCAACGGGCGTTCCGGAAGCGACCGGCGAATACAGCGCCTGAGGGCAAGGACAATCTCGTGGAAGTCTTCCAGACCAAAGTGTTCGCGCAGCAGATTGATCGTCTCCGCTTCGACGGCACGCAGCAGGCGACTGATTGTGGCGGGGTCCGCCCCGTGTTCCTTCAGGCAGGTGGTGTCGACCGAAGTTTCATTGGCCACACTGTCCGCGAGCGTACCCACCAGCGTGCGCAGGGGTTGTTCGTAGTCGTCCGCGTCCGTATATTCGATGGCAGATTCTACAATACGAGCTGTGCCCGACAGTATTATATGTGTGTAGCCATGTCCCATTCGGCGCTCACCCTTGTTGCACCTAACCTATCTCAAAACGTTGGTATCCCGCAAGTTATGCGGAAGGGGGCCTCTTCCCCCGCCCTGCTTTGAACTCAATCGGGACGAGTTCGGAACCCTGGTTGCGCGGGCAGAGGAGACCCGTGAGCGCTCACTCGGGGTTATCGACGCCTGCCGAGACTACTTGTTGGCGGCGCGTTCGATGGCACGGCCACCGGCCTGAATGTCCTTTCCGACGCCACGGAAGGTGTTGCATCCATCCAAACACAGTCCCAGCATGGCTACGGCCAGAAGAAAGGTCACCGTCTTGAAGTATCGCTTCATAGTCCTGGACTCCCATGTGTCGGTTAATCGCCATGTTGGTGCAGCACGCCAATGCCTTCAGATTACCAAGGCAATGCTGCTTCGTCAACTCTGCCCCAAGGCGCGAAAACAAGCACGTCGCCAGTCGCAAGCAGCCAGAGTACGCACGTATCGGGCAGATCCCGTTCCAGCTAAAAGACCTTCCTAAACGCACCCTTGATTGCATGGCCCGCGCTGGTAATGTCTTTGCCAGCTCCTCGAAGGGTGTGGCATCCGGTAAGTCCGACGGCGATCGCGATCAGAAGGGCGCAAAGCCCCACGAGTATCGTAAAACGTCTCATCGTTGTATTCCTCCGCAGAGTGACATCCGCTTGAGCGGGAGTTTAGGATGAAGCGGAGAGGGCATTCAACCTGTACTCACTCTTTAGGGCCGGAAAGCTGCGTTGGTGACTAACGTGTCGAAATCTACATTGCGACTGACGCTATTCGCGCTCGTCTTGGTAGCCGCGATTGTGCTGGCGTACACGCTTCCTGTCGCACACTGGTTTCAGCGCTTCTCGACAGCGGCGGCAAGTATGGGGCCCAAGGCCTACGTCATCATGGCCGTTGTCTACATTCTGGCCAGTGTGTTGATGGCTCCGGGCATGATCCTGACCTTGGCTGCG
>JBAZRU010000166.1:4722-11328 GCA_041662805.1 Candidatus Hydrogenedentales bacterium
TTGGCGTATTTCGAGGGTTTCTAACTATCTCCGTCGCATCGACGCTCGGCGCAACCGCGTCGTTCGCGATAGCCCGATACCTCGCGCGGGACGCCGTGGCGTCGAAGTTAGCCGGACGGGGAAAGCTCCATGCCATCGACCAAGCGCTTGCTGACCGGGGATTCTGCATGGTGGGACTCCTTCGCCTGTCGCCCATCGCTCCGTACAACGTACTGAACTATGCGCTTGGCCTCACGCGCGTATCGATGCGCGACTACGTGCTCGGGTCGTGGCTGGGAATGATGCCGGGCACGTTGCTGTACGTCTACGTCGGCAGCCTCGCGGGAGATATTGCGTCCACCGATTCGAGCAGGCAGAGCCGCTCGCCGTTGGAATGGGGCCTTTACCTGGGGGGCTTGGGCGTAACCGTCCTGACGGCAATCTACATCGCCAGAGTGGCGCGCAACGCCATACGCGAAGCCGAACGCTCCAATGCAGAATAGTCAGGCGAATTCAGCCATCTCCCCGGACGCTCCACACAATCGTCAGCTCTTGGAGGCCGTGTCGCCACGCGGGTACACAAATCCTGTCGCGGCGGGCCGGTACAATCTAGTGGTCGTAGGCGGAGGAACGGCGGGCTTGGTTGCCGCCGCGGGTGCATCGTCGCTCGGGGCGAAGGTCGCCCTAATCGAGAGACGGCATTTGGGCGGCGATTGCCTGAACTTTGGCTGCGTTCCATCGAAAGCGTTGCTGTATGAAGCGCGAATGTTGATGATGCGCCAAGGTACGGGGAAGACGATTTCCGAGAGCGACTTCCAGATACTCATGGAACGCGTGCGAAGCGCACGCAGCGGACTTGCGCACCACGATTCCGTTGAGCGCTTCGCGGGGCTCGGCGTCGATGTGTTCTTGGGGGAAGCACACTTCAGAGGACCACGGATAGTTGCGGTTGCTGGACAGTCACTCCGATTTTCGAATTGTGTAATTGCCACTGGCACCAGGCCCACATGCCCGGCAGTTCCGGGACTGGAGCGCACGGAGTTTCTGACGAACGAGTCGATTTTTGAGCTAACCACGATGCCGCGAAGGATATGCATCCTTGGGGGAGGGCCGATCGGATGCGAGCTTGGACAGGCGTTTGGCCGTCTTGGTATCGAGGTGACTCTGTTGGAAGCCGGGTCGCGGCTCTTGCCTCGCGACGACGAGGAAGCTTCCGCCATCGTGCTGAAGGCTTTGTGCGCCGAGGGCGTGCAGGTGCGAACCGACTCCCACGCGCAAGGAGTCGAGATGAGCGGGGGCCACTGGCACATTCGCATTGATGCCGATGACGCGACGCAAGCTATCGAATGCGATCAACTCCTCGTGTGCGCAGGGCGTACACCAAATGTTGCCGGCTTGAACCTGGAGGCGGCCGGAGTGGAGTATGACGAGACACGCGGCGTGCACGTGGACGCGACACTTCGCACGTCGAACTCGCGCATCTACGCGGCGGGGGACGTCGCGTCCCCGTTTCGGTTTACGCACGCCGCGGATGCAGGCGCGCGCATTGTGATTCAAAACGCCTTGTTCGGATTCGCGGGCCGGCGCAAGTCAACGTCGCTTGTTATTCCGTGGTGCACCTATACCGACCCCGAAGTGGCGCATGTTGGCATCACGCCAAGCGATGCGCATCAGAATGGTGTCGCGTTGGACACGATACGGATAGGAATGGACAGCGTTGATCGCGCTGTCATCGAAGGCGAGACCGAAGGATTCTTGAAAGTGCATCTTGCGCGCGGGACGGACCGCATGCTCGGGGCGACGATAGTCTGCAAGAATGCGGGCGAGATGATCGGGGAAATCACGTTGGCAATTAGCAAAGGGATGGGGTTGAAAGCCATCGCGAGCGTAATCCATCCGTATCCAACGCGAAGCGATGCCATCCGTAAGGCGGCGGATGCGTACAATCGTACCCGGCTTACTCCGCCCCTTCGGCGTGTTCTGGAGCGTTTCTTTGCTTGGCGGAGATAGTTGCCGCCGAGGGGCCAGCGAGAAGCGAGAAAGTAACAAGAGGACGTTTCGGCGAAACGTCCCTACCTTTCGCAGGTTGTGGACTTCACCACGTTGACGAGATGAATCACGTGTTCGAATGGGGTTTCGCTTAGGAGTCCGTGGTCCAGGTTGAAGATGTGCCCTTGATGGCCACCGGCAATCACACAGGCTTGGGCCGCTTCGGTGATGGCATCAAGCGGGCCTTTAGCGACGAGTTGGTTGCTGACATTCCCTTGAAGCGGGCGCGTTGCGCCCAAAGCGGCACGCGCCTCGGCAATGCCAATGCCACTTGGCAAGCTGACGATATCCGCGCCCGAGGCGTCCAACGTGCCCAGGTCATTCCAGTCGCGCGCAAATACGATGGTGGGCGCAGCGCCGCGCAGCGCCGCGAATATGCGCTGTTGATAGGGCAGCGCGAATTCTTCGTACAGAGCCTGACTGAGCAGATAGGCCCCCGACTCGAAGAGCTGCACAGCGGCCGCATCCGCTTCGACCTGCATGCGAAGGTAGTCGATCGTCATTTCGGTGAGCTTGTCGAGAAGCTTGTGCATATGCGCAGGGTTGTTGCGCATGAACGCGTGCGTATTCTCCGCTTTAGCGCCAAAGCTCTTGCCTTCGATGAGAAACGCGGCCAGTGTAAAGGGCGCGCCCGCGAAGCCCAGCACGGGCATTTCACCTTGCAGGGCATCGTGAATCAAACGGAACGTCTCCGGGATAAAGGGGAGCTCCCGAGCGACATCGTAGGTATGGAGGCTTTCCACGTCCGCTTCGCTACGAATCGGCGCGTCGATGCACGGCCCCGGAGCGAATACGAATTCTCTGCCCATGGGGCCGAGCGGCGTCAGAATATCCTGAAAGTAGATGATGGCATCGACGCCGATTCGTTTCGGCAAGAGCGAAACCCTGGCCGCCAATTCGGCATTCCGGAACATCTGCCCGAGCGTCAGTCCGCATTCGCGTTTGAGGCGGTTGTACTCGGGGTCGCTTCGGCCGGCCTGCCGCATCATCCAGATTGGCGTGCTGGGCGTCTTCTCGCCCCTTGCAGCGCGCATGAATAGGTCGTTTGTGTATGCGCGGGTCATTTGCTGCCGTACTCGATGGTATGCGTCTTTGCGTCAAGGTCGATGGTAACGGTTGTGCCGTCGGTAAATGTGGTTCGCTGCTTTCGATAGGCGCCGTCCAGAAATTCGTGGTTGGTCATTTCCTGCGTGGCGCAGCGCGCGTTCAGCTCGCAGGCTTCCTTCATCTGCGCTATTTGCGAATCGCTTGGTCCGAGCCCGAGATACGGAAGTCCGGTGTTCAGCAAGCAATGCAGACGTCCCGCGTCGCCCGTGGGAATTCCCCATCCCCCATCTTCGCCCATATCCCACGGCAACAAGATGGCGTCGTGATACACCAGGTTCCAAAGGGGAATCGGAATCCCGCGGGGTCCGCCGCCGCCGAGGCCAGGGAAAGTCGCATAGGGACCGTGGTGAACGAGGTCGAGATTGTTCACCAGATAGTCGCTGGGCTCTTCGGAGCTGACAACATACCCGCGCGCGCGGAGCAGATCGAAACACATACGACGGTAACGCGCGCAGTCCGTGCGGGTGACGGGATGCGCTTTCTCCGAACTCTCTTCGAGCGGGACCACGGAGAATACGTCCAGGTATGCGCCTTTCACCTTGATACCGTACGCGGCGAACTGGTCATGGTTGTATCGGACATACTCGGGCGCAAATCGCGGGCTAAGGATCGCCTGGGGTCCACCGGGCCACGTTGAGGTCTCCTCGCGCGACCCGTCGAATCGATAAGCGGCCAGACGGTCGTCGAAAGAGGCGGCATTGAAGTAAAAATCCCGGTACTGATCATGAACCGCGAAGAGGTAGCCAATCGATTCGCAGGTATCCGCGAAGCGTTTGAGCCCTTCCCAGCCCCCCTGCAATGCACCAACCGGCGTCGTATCCGGGTGCCCGCTGTCATACCCGTAGCAGCCCCACCCGTCGAGGTGAACATAGGCGTCGGGCACGCCTTTGTCGTGCAGTTCTTGAAGGCTTTTGGCCAGCGCATCGAACGACTTGTACTGGTGATTCTGTTCAAAAACCTCTTTGTTGAAAAGGGACGCCTTCGGCACAAAGTGGTACAACGAACCGATATGGACCACGGGGCGTCCGATGACCTCGTTCACGCCGGGCGTGCGCAGGCGTTTCTGTTCCAGCGACACGAAATTCCCCGTTTCCATCGCGTAGCGGCGGTAGCGTTTCGCCATGGTCACATAGGTGGCGGCATCGTCGAAGACGTAGCGCACGGTTCGCAGATACCGGACTTTGCCGAGGCTTGCGTACCACTGAGGCTGTATCGCCGTAGGTCCGCCCGCTGGGTGATCGTAGAACGCGCCCGCGTCGTCGCTCGTCTCCAGAATCGTCTGGACGCCATGGCCCTCTCGGATCTGGCCCCACCATGGCATGTAGAAGGAGCGCGAGTTGACGAGGTCGCCCTGGTGGATTTCCTGGTTCCAGTCGCCGGGCAACAGCATGCCCTGCATGTGGGGGATGACCGCGAAATCGTTGGGCGTGTTGCCGGTCTCGATAGCCTTCGGCCACTTGATTGAACCGACGGTGACTCCGTCCTCCGCGGCGGTGAGCTCAAAGACGATCTCGTTGCCGATGATGTTGAATGTCAGGCGTAGTTCCAATCCCGGCGCGTCGGGGAATTCGGCAAGCGTCAGCAACATGCCCAGGCTATAGCCCGTTCGGAACTCGGTCATGACTTTTGACGCCGCGGAGTTCATGCTGAGCGTTGTTCCGTTGATTTGCAGATCTTTCATATCGCACGGCAAGAACCGCCATGTCGTAGCTGGCGTCTTGACAGACATCCCGAGGTCGGCCCGCGAAACGCTTAAGGCCAGTGCGGCGTTATCCAGGGTCCACGATTCGGCGGCTTCCGCGTAGCTCCCCGGCGCCTTCGAAGGTTTGTCCGAAGAATTCTGCCAAAGCCACATGAGGGCTTCGTCGAACTTCATGTAGAGTTGATTGAATTCGTCGACGCTTGCAGCGCCTTTTTCGAGCATTGTATTGAGCTCGGCAAGCTTCGCGTCTTTCTGGGACTGGAGTTCGGCAGGAACCGCAATCACGTTCAAGGTCGCCGAGTATTGCTTGATCGTATCTACACGGGCCGTGAAGTCCGTATCCGCGCCCAAGAGCACGGCGGCAACGAGTAACCATGACATAACTGAACTCCCCCTATCGTTGAAGGCGCCGCAACCGGCTCATCCAGGAATCGCTGTGAATTGCATCGTATCGCCATGCAGCCTCTGGGTCAACACGGTTGTCGTGCGTACGCACGGTTTGCCCAATTGAATCGCGAGCCGATCGAGGCACAGCCGGTGCTTAGTCGCGCGGGCGGCGCGTAAGGAGAGCGAGCACAATTCCCGCGGCGGCGACACCGCCCCAAATGCGGGGATCTCCGACATAGCCGGTCGATTGGACAATCCCGGTATACACCCCGACAACGCCCAATACGCCAACGATTGTCAATATGATTCCAACCAACGTCATATGGTGCTCCCCTATTCTCGATCCGCCTTATTCGCTCAGAAGTTCTCGAAGGTTCAACTGCCAATATCCGGAGTCGGGCGCATTCCGCCAATGCCCGGCATCATCGCAGGATTCAAAGGCCACCCAGAAATCCAAATCGGTAGCTCCGTACACCACGCTCATTACGTTCCAATCGTTGTCCGCCAACTTCTCGACGTTGTGCGCGACAGTCGCGGCAATATTCAATGCCTCTCGCGGATCAATTTTGCAGGGCGCGCTTGCGTCTATCACCTTCGTTTTGCGAACCGGAAACGTGTACTCGGAACCAGTCTCATAAGCACGAATCATGTCGTGCATCGGTATGTGGCAATCGACGTAGGAAGCGCCCTTGCGGGGATCGCCGTCGTTATTGGGATCGCCTGGACCGTTGTCGGCAGCCTGCTGAGCGCGAGACCGCTCCCCAAACGCGGTATCCGCGCGCAGGATAGCTTCCTTGAGCGGAAGGCCGTAGCGAACCTCTTCACCGGATTGACCTACCCATCGCGCCCCGTGTTCTTTGGGATCATCGTCAAAGAAGACCTCGCAACAATCGTGGTTGGTCTCGAAAACCGCGGCGCGCGGTTCGAAATCGCACGTTCCGAAGTGCTCAGGGTCCCCAAAGCCCACAAGATAGTTGTAGCCAATAGTGTGGCGCGCACCGGCGACGATCCTCACGGCGTCGTCGAGATTGGTGGAATCTTCAAGCACCTGTCTGGCCATCACGGTCCAAGGGATGCCGTCCAGTTCCTCGCGAACGCTGAAGGCCCCCACTTCGGATAGGGTGATGCCTTTTTCGTTCATGCCGGCAAGCGCCCCCAGAATGCCTGCGTACCCCACCGTGACGAAAGCCGGACCGCTATCGGGTTCATAGACCGTCACGAGACGATCATTGTGGGAGCCAACCTGAGAGACCCAGTCCAGGTTGCGAAGCGAGAAGAGCTTGCCGTCCACGGTGCGATTGCCCCAGACCGCGAACATAGTGCAGGTCATGGGCCGGATGCCAGCGAGGGCTTCCAGGACTTCCGCATCGACAAATTCCGCG
>JBAZRU010000167.1:0-11313 GCA_041662805.1 Candidatus Hydrogenedentales bacterium
CTCCTAACTACCGGGATGCATGATAGCGATTCGCACCACTAGAGATACAGATTCAATGCCTTGCTCCTGGTATACTCCTCGCCATGCCTGAAGTCGCAGACACGAATTCCTCCGAAAAGAATCTCCCTCGCGGGATACTTGCACACGTTCGGACATTTCTCAGCCCCAACGAAGCGTACGCCTCCGACCGCCCTCCCCTGCTGCGTCGAAGGGCGATGTTGTTCGTGCTGGGGCCATTGGCGGTATTACTCACCTGGGTCCTTGCTTTCTTTCCCGGAGCTGTCGAGCGGTTCTACGCTGATGGCATGGGTCCGGCGATTACCCGGGGACTGTCGGCGCTGTCGGGTTTGACGACCGTCAACCTCACCGGAGGCGTCGATGCGGCGCTTATCGTTTGGTTACTGTGGCCCGCGCCGCGCGCGATTTACCACGTAATTCGCAGGCGACGGCGCGTCTCGAACGCGGCGCTCTGCGGACTGGGGCGGTTCGCGGCTACGTGCGGCGTGCTCGGGACGGTGTTCTACGCATCCTGGGGCGTCAACTATGCGCGGGCTGGACTCATCGAGCGAATGGGGTGGAATGACCCGTTCGCGAATCCTGCCGTCATGCCGTCAATGGATGCCGTGGAAGACGAGATTGCCGGACTGTGCGCCCAGCTCATCGACGAGACAAACCGCGCGTACGAAGCCGCGACCGGGTCGCCGGATTTGGGCAGACCTTCGGGCGAAGATGTGACGTGGGCCCGAATGAACGCGAGTATCGACGCAGGATACCGGCGCGTACAAGGACAACTCGGCCTTACGCCGTCGTTCGCGGAGGGACGTGGCCCGGCGAAAGCATTCTATTCGGGCGAACTGATCAGCACCCTGGGAATTGCCGGGTTCTACAACCCCTGGACCGCGGAGGCAAATATCAATCCGTTCGTGCCGCGATGTCAGATGCCAAGCATTGTCGGTCACGAGAAGGCGCACCAACGGGGTATCAGCAGCGAGGATGAGGCGAACTTCTTTGGGTATCTCGCATGCGTCGCATGCGACGACGAATATATGAGGTATTCCGGTCTGCTGTTTGCGCAACGGCAATTGCTGATGGTCCTGCTGCAACTGGACCCGGAGCGGGGTGAAGTCCTGGTCAAGAAACGACTTCCGGGAGTCCAACGCGACGTGACGGACATGAAGGAATTTTGGAGACAGTATGAAGGGCCCGCACGCACGGCAAGTCTGGCCGTGAATAATGCCTATCTGAAGGCGAACGGGGTCAAAGGGGGCTTGCAGTCGTACAGCCTGAGCGCCAAGCTGATCGTAATCTACGCGCGGGAAAACGGCGGTTCGTGCGTGCCCGCGCGCGCGGCTGACAAAGGAATTGGCCGCGTCCTCAGCGAATCGGCAAGTTCCTCACGTGTGCGCTTTCCCAGGATTTCGAGCGCTTCCCGCGCGTGGGACAGCATATGCTCCAGATAGACGTTGTCGTTATGCAGCGTCATACAAAATCTCTGCCTCCGAGAGTATGTGCTCTCGAAAAGCAGGATTCAGGCTGTCTTGGAGATTGAGGTCGACTTGACGGCCGAGCAAGTCGGAGAGTTCCGCCTCTACGGTGCCGAGCCGAATGAACCCCACTGGTTCTCCCGCCTCGAACTCTGCAATCAAGTCGATGTCGCTTTGCTGGGTGAAATCGTCCCTAAGCACAGAGCCGAATAGAGCCAAGCGGCGAATATGGTTACGCTGGCAGAATTCACGAAGCATCTCTTGGCTGGCTGAAATGCGGTGCAATCCCATTTGTTTGTCTCCTCTGTCATCCATGATCCCATTTCCGGACGACCTCGTTCAACGCTCAAGCCGATGACGACGTACAGGAAGGTCACGAGCGGACAAAGGAATTGGCCGCGCCCTCAGCGGATCGGACGCGGCCGCGGGAAGCTAGAGGGTTGGGGCCCTCGAGATGGGCTGTTGTTCGCGTTGTCATTTTCGAAGTACGGGGTTCTGTGTAGCGGCACTGCCAACGCTTGTCATATATACTCGTGAAATGCGCACTCGTTACACGCCTGCGGATAACCGGCCCGCTTCGACTAACACACTTCTAACGGTCACCTCATCGCGCCTCAACACCCGTCACCTACCATTCATCTCGTTAGCCTAGGACATGCCATTCCCCGGGGCTTCCGCGATCGCAATCCGCCACATCCTATTGCTCCGACCTGATCGCGGAAGCCCTGTGATTTCGTCCAGAAGTGGACAGCCATGGGCGCAGTGGACAAGGATTGGGAAAGGAAACAGAAGATCTGGGGTTCGCTGTGTAATGGGTGGGTGTGCAACAATCGATTCATGTTTGAGTCGCTGGACGTGTTTCATCCCCTGATTGCGCGGTGGTTTGCCGACTCCGTGGGAAAGCCCACGGGGGCGCAGGTAGCCGCGTGGCCCGTCATTTCCCGCGGAGAGCATGTGCTTGTGACGGCGCCAACCGGCAGCGGCAAGACGCTGACGGCATTTCTTTGGGCGCTGAACCAACTCATCACCGGCGCATGGCCGCGTGGTGCGTTACGCGTTCTTTATGTTTCGCCCTTGAAGGCCCTCAACAACGACATCCGCCGAAATCTCACCATTCCGCTTGAGGCCTTGCGGTCGCTTTTCGAGGCAGAGGGCGAGCCGTTTCCAGACATTCGCATGGCAGTCCGGAGCGGCGATACCGACCCCACGGAGCGACAACGCATCTTGAGGCGGCCGCCGGAGATCCTCATCACGACGCCGGAAAGCTTGAATCTGATGCTGTCGTCGCGCAAGGCACTGCCCGTCCTGACTGGTCTGCGCACGGTTATACTCGACGAAATCCACGCTGTCGCGGGTGCGAAGCGCGGCACGCACCTCATCACCGCGGTGGACCGGCTGGTGCGTCTTTCGGGCGAGTTTCAGCGAATCGCGTTGTCGGCCACGGTTACGCCTGTCGAGACCGTCGCGCAGTTCGTAGGCGGATACGAGCTGCATGGCGAAGGCGCGGCCGCCCGATACGAGAAGCGGTTGGTTCGGATCGTTTGCGCGGCAACCACCAAAACCTATGCCGTGGAGGTCCGGCTTCCCGACGCGCCGGAGGAAGGCCCCACGAAGGCAGGCGCCGCCCCCGTCTTCCCGCGCATCGTGCGCGAGTTGAAGGAAATCGTCAGGAGAAACCGCTCGACGCTCATCTTCACGAACAATCGCCGCCACTGCGAACGGCTGGCGATGTTGCTCAATCAGGACGAGCCGGAGATGCTGGCCTATTCGCATCACGGATCGTTGTCGCGGGAGATGCGGACCGTGGTCGAGCAACGGCTCAAGGCGGGCGAACTGAAGGCCATCGTCGCGACCAGCTCGCTCGAACTCGGCATCGACATCGGCGCACTCGACGAGGTTGTGCTCGTGCAGACCCCGTTTTCCGCGGCTTCCGCCCTGCAGCGAATCGGACGCGCCGGGCATCAAGTCGGAGCCGTAAGCCGCGGAACCATCTATCCCATCCACGGGCGCGACGTGGTCGACGCGGCCGTGATCGCGCGCGCCGCGATCGATGGAGATATCGAGGACACCAAACCCATCTCGGGAGCACTCGACGTGCTGGCCCAGGTCATCGTATCGATGACCGGCATGGAGCGCTGGAAACGCGATGACCTCTACGACCACGTGCGGACAAGCTGGCCCTACCGGGACCTGTCGCGGGTGCAATTCGACCTCGTCGTGAACATGCTTGCCGGACGCTACGAAGACAGCCGCCTACGCGCCCTGCAACCTCTGGTTTCGGTGGACCGCGTCGACGGGACCATCGCGGGAAAAGACGCGGCCCTTCGCATTCTCTATTCGAGCGGAGGCACGATTCCGGATCGCGGCTACTTCACCATGCGGCATGCAACCACGCTGGCGAAGATCGGCGAACTCGACGAAGAGTTTGTGTGGGAGCGCACGGTTGGCGACGTGTTCGCCATGAGCCTCCAGACTTGGCGCATTCGCGACATCACGCACAACGACGTATTGGTCGAGCAGGAGAATCTCCGCGAGGCGTTCATTCCCTTCTGGCGCGCCGAAGACGTCGACCGGGGCTTTCGCGCGTCGTGCCGGATCGGCGAGTTTCTTGAAAAGGCCGAACACGAGTTGGACGCCCCAGGCTTCCCGGCGATGCTCCGCCGCGACCATTGCTTGTCGGAAGCGGCGGCGGACGGTCTGGTGGAGTTCTTGGAACGCCAACGCTCCGTCACGGCAACGCCCCTGCCGCACCGTCACCACGTGCTCGTCGAGTATGCGGCGGACGTAGAGTCCGGGTCCGAGTTTCTTCGCGTGATTCTGCATACGCTGTGGGGAGGAAGCGTGAACCGTCCCTTTGCGTATGCGCTTGCTCAGTCTTGGGAAGAAGCGCACGGGCAACACCTCGAGGTCTTTCCCGGAAACGACTGCATCCTGATTGTGCTGCCCGCGAATTCTCCGTCCTTCGCGCCGTTTGATTTGGTGACTTCGGAAAGGGTGGAGGCGCTCCTGCGCGCGCGCTTGGAGCAGACTGGCTACTTTGGGGCGCGCTTTCGCGAAAACGCGGCCCGGGCTTTGTTGCTGCCACGTCCATCGTTCAAGAAACGCATGCCGCTGTGGATGACGCGGCAGCGCTCCAAACGGCTCTTGGAAGCGGCGGAGCAGTACGAGGACTTCCCGATACTCGTCGAAACGTGGCGCACCTGCTTGCGTGACGAATTCGACTTGAATTCGTTGCGCGTGGCGCTCGATGAAATCCGTACAGGCGTAATTCGCTGTTCGCAGGCCGACACAGTATCCCCATCGCCGTTCGCGGAAAATAGCGTGTGGCGATTGACGAGCCTCTACATGTACGCCGACGACACGCCGTCGCAGGGTGGCGCATCGAAACTCAGCAACGATGTCCTCAAGGAAGCGGTGTTTTCGCGCGACCTGCGGCCTCGGGTTTCGCGCGAGTTGGCGCGCACGTTTCAGCAAAAGGCGCAGCGCATCTTCCCGGGCTACGCCCCGCGCACACCGGAAGAACTGTTGGATTGGGTGAAGGAACGGCTGTTGATTCCAGAGCGCGAATGGGTGGAACTAACCGCCGCCGCGGCGCGAGATGCCGGTTTGTCTGCCGGCATGCTGGCCGCCCCAATCGCCACGAAGCTGGCACGCCTCCTATTTCAAGGCGCGGCTGAAACCGTCGTCGTGCCAGTCGAGACGATTCCGCGATTGTCGCGGGCGCTCGCAATCACGTGGACGGGCGCTTGCCTGGACGGAACGCGTATTCCTTCAGCGTTCGCAGCGACTGAATCCGAAGATGATTCCGAAGAACGAGACTACCTTGCCGAGTTGCTTGGCGAATGGCTGCGATTCTTCGGCCCTGTCGAGAAAGAGGTCCTACTCGAAACGTTCCCCGTCGCCGCATCGCGCCTTGAGGACGCGCTCGAATCGCTCGAGCAGTCCGAGACTATCGTCGTTGATACTCTTACCGAAGCCGCCGAATCCATCGAAGTGTGCGATAGCGAGAATCTGGAGATCCTCTTGCGGCTTGGCCGCATCGCGGCACGGCCCGCCGTCAAGACGCGCCCGTTGGCCGAGCTGCCGCTCTTCCTTGCCACACAACAGGGAGTGGCGCGGCAGGCGCGCAACACTGGCGATCTGCCGCGTGCCATCGAATCGTTGATTGGACTTCCGGTGAACGCCGCCCTGCTGGAATCCGATCTCCTCCCCGCGCGCGCTGCCCACTACACGTCCGCGATGCTCGACGGACTTACAAGCGACAGCGACCTCATGTGGTCCGGGTGCGAAGGGCAGAAGGTTCTCGTTTCGTTTCGCTTCAATCGCGACCTGTTTCCATCCCCATTGACCGAAACAGAAGCGACGGCGCTCTGGGACCAGATTGCTCCGCGCCTGTTCCCGGAGATGCGGGGACAATACGATTTCGAGACGCTCCTCGAATACACCGGCATCACCACTGCCGAGCTAACGCAATCCCTGTGGGAATTCGTCTGGCAAGGCCGCGTGACCAACGACTCGTTCGGGGCGCTGCGAAAAGGGATTGAGACCAAGTTCAAACCCATCGAGACAGCGGGCCGTTCGGCCATGCCCAGCCGCGCGGGCATGCGCGGCCGCTTCAACGCGTGGAAATCGTCGCGCGCGTATCCCGGCTACTGGTATGCCGTGCCGAATTTGGCGAACGACGCAGACGCGTTGGATGAAGAGGAACTCAACAAAGAACGCGTGCGCGTACTGCTCGACCGATATGGCGTGCTCTTTCGCGAATTGCTCGCGCAGGAATTGCCGTGCATGCGCTGGGGCGCCCTATTCCGCACGTTGCGGCGCATGGAACTATCGGGAGAACTGCTGACGGGATTCTTCTTCGAAGACATTCCGGGATTGCAGTTCATGAGCCCCGCGTCACTGGAGGCATTTCAACGCCCGCTGCTGGAAGACGCGGTCTACTGGTTCTGCGCAACCGACCCGGTGTCATTGTGCGGAACTGAACTCCCAGGGATGAAGGAAGGACTTCCGCGCAGGCTGGCGACCACGCACCTTGTCTATCAGGGCACGCGCCTCGTGCTCATTTCCAAAGGCAACGGCAAAGAACTCGACATTCGCGTGCCGCCGGACGCGTCCGGCTTACAGGATTGTTTCGGATTCATGGAACACCTGCTCACCCGTTCATTCCTGCCGCTTCCCTCGCTTGCGGTCAATACGATCAACGGCGAACGGGCGGCAAACAGTCCCTATCTGGCGCGCCTGGAATCCCAGTTTGAACTGGCCGCGGATTGGAACAAAGTAACGGTGTACAAACGCGCATAATCAATGAAGAAGCTGCTATCCTCTTCCCCGTTCCGTTCTAGCGACTGACAACCGATGAGGTCCCTCGATGCGCTTCTTGGTGCGTGCCTCGTTTCTTCTCGCCTTGATGGGCGCGCCGTCTCTGTTGGCGCAGACGCATGTGGACATCCCCGAACTGCCTCTTGATGCCGTGTACTCGGTAGACGCCTCGGACGGGGTCGAACCGTCTGGACTGGCGTTCTACAAGGACGAACTGTATTGCGTCTCCGATAAGCACGATTCGTGCGTCTATCGCATCCGCATGGAGAACGAGCGCGCCACGCTCGACCCCGCCATTTCGTTTGAGTTGCCCAATGACGGCCCGGAGGGGCTTGCCGACTTCGAGGGACTCTGTTGCGATTCCGACGGCAACTTCTATCTCGCGAGCGAGAAGATGTTCCGTGTGCTGCGCGTTCCGCCGGATGGGAAAGGCACGACCTGGGTGACGCCGGATCTGCGCCCAGCGGGCGCCGAAGCGGGTTTGTTTCGCACCGAGGGGGCCTACGTTGAAGGGCTCGCGCGGATCGACGCGACTCATTTCGTGTTGTGCGCCGAACGGCAACCGCGCGGCATTGTCTCCGTGGACCTTGCGCAAAACCCGCCAACCGTGCAGGCGGTCGCGGTGAAAACGGCGACGATCCCCCCGCATGGAATTCGCGTTCCCGACTTCACGGACTTGTGTTACCACGACGGCGTGCTCTACGCGCTTGA
This sequence comes from Candidatus Hydrogenedentales bacterium, assembly GCA_041662805.1. Classification (GTDB taxonomy): domain Bacteria; phylum Hydrogenedentota; class Hydrogenedentia; order Hydrogenedentales; family SLHB01; genus JAIBAQ01. The sequence continues at coordinate 7,518 of JBAZRU010000167.1, forward strand.
GAGAAACGCGGAGATTATCTCGATGGTTGAAACCAAGGATGGCGCCGTCAGCGTGCGGCCCTGGCGTTCGTTTCGCGACGCGGTGAACCGCAAGGATTTGCGGTACGCCGATAGGCGTTTTGGCATGGCCGAAGGCCTCGCCATCCATGGCGATCGTGTTTACGTCATCCTCGACAACAACCAGGACGCGAGAGCGGACGGCGCGAACGACAAGCGGCCGCTCCTGTTCGTGTTTCGAAACGCGCGATGAAGATACATCTCCCGATACTTGCCGAAAAGGCCCGGCCAATACTCTTGCGTTGGTGTCGATTGGTCTCCGTAGTGGCACTCATCGGAAGTCTGATGCCATGGGTGGGCGGGGTTCACTATCTCCTCGAACTTGGCTCCCACTTCGTCCCCTTCTACGCAGCCGGGGCATGGGCCTCATTCGCAATCCTGATAGCACTGGACGATAAGCGCGTCGCCGTCGTGGCGGCGTGCGCGCTCGTGTTGTCGGGCGCCGCAATCATCTCCTGCTATATTCCGCGAGAAGCCTCCCAAAACAGAGGCGCCCCGATCCGCGTGATGGTTTCCAACGTCCTCACCTCCAATAAGAATTTCGACGAGTTCATCGAGCTCGTTCGCAAAGAAAGCCCGGACGTTCTTGCGCTACTTGAGATCAATGAGAAATGGGTCCAAGCACTGGGAGAACTGGACGAGACGTATCCCTACAAACTGCTTTACCCGCAATCGGACAATTTTGGCATAGGGATTCTCAGCCGGGGGCCGATGCGAGACGTCGAGAAGATCGATCTGCTCGGCGTGCCGGCTCTACATGCGCGGTTGGCATTGAGTAATCGCATGATTGACCTGTTGGTTGTACACACATTGCCGCCGGTGAGCGCCGCAAACGCTGCCGTACGCAATAGACAATTGGAAATGATTGCCGAAATCGGGAAGTACAGCGATGGACTCCAGATCGTGGTGGGCGACCTGAACACGACGATGTGGTCTCCCCATTTCCGTGCGCTGCTGAAAGCCTCCGGTTTGAAAGACGCGCGGAAGGGCTTTGGCGTTCAGCCGACGTGGCCTGCCGAACTTTCGCCATTCATGATCCCAATCGATCAGTGCTTGTATCAGAATCCGCTTGCGGTGAAGAACGTCCGGAAGACGCAGTCCTTCGGTTCCGACCATCTTTCGCTGGTGGTCGATTTCATACCTCCGGGAAGAAGAACGGAACGCGAACGGAGGCGGAGGGGAAGTGCTTCCGATGGGCCGCTTCCGGCCACACAATTCTTGAAAAACGGACTCGCTCGGGTAGAATCTCTCGAGTGAGTGCGAACCGATTGCACAAGGCAATGAGCCGTACACGCACATAAAGAGGAACAACTAATGAATCGACGTCAGTTTCTTTGGGCAGGCGGGTCCGCGGCAGCGCTGGCGGCATTGCCCGCCGCCGCGCAAGAGAAGAAAGGGGAATCGGCGATGCTGCGAGTCGCGATGCTGAGTCAGTGGCACGTCCATGCGAAGGGCTATGCCGAATCGCTGCGGAAGATGCCGGACGTAAAGCTCACGGTGGTGTGGGACGAAATCCCCGAGCGTGGCAAGGGGTGGGCGGACTCCCTGGGCGTCGAATTCGAGCCGGACCTTGCGAAGGTGCTGAAGCGAAGCGATGTCGACGCAGTGGCGTGCGACGCCCCGACAAACCGCCATGCGGAGATAATGGTGGCCGCCGCGAATGCGGGTAAGCACATCTTCACGGAGAAAGTCTTGGCATTGACCGTAGACGAGTGCAAACAGATCAGCGACGCCGTGGCAAAGGCCGGCGTGAAATTCTGCATATCCTTCCCGTTCCGCACGCGCCCGGAAGTGCTGTATGCGCATAAGGCGGTTGAAGACGGCCTGCTGGGGCAACTGACGTTTGTGCGGGTGCGCATCGCCCACAACGGAGGGAGCGGCGGCTGGCTCCCGAAGCATTTCTGGGACCCCGCGCAGTGCGGCGGAGGCGCAATGATGGACCTGGGCGCGCATCCAATGTATCTCGCCCGGTATTTCGGCGGTCAACCCAAGCGAATCACCTCCACCTTCAATTACATGACCGGGCACGAAGTCGAAGACAATGCCGTGTCCGTGATCGAATTCGAGAACAAGGTAATTGGCGTAGCGGAAACCAGTTTCGTTTCGACGCATAGTCCCTTCAGTCTGGAATTGTCAGGGACGGAAGGTAGCGTTCTGGTGGGCGGCATCGATGAGAGGGCGGTCAAGATTCGCTCGAACAAGCTCGACGGCCAGAACTGGGTCACGCCCGAATCGCTTCCCGAGGCCTTGCCGGGGACGACGCAGATTTGGGTGGATGGCATTCTGCGCAATGCGCCGATTCCATTCGACACGGAAGCAGGCACGCAATTGACGGAGCTAATGCAATATGCGTATGTGGCGCACAAGGAAGGCCGGCAGGTAGAGATACCGAAACGGTGAGCGGCGCTCTTGGTGTCGCCGTGCGTGTTCAACTTGGTTATAGGGGACTCGTGCAAATGAATCCTAGTCCGCTCTGGCGAGCAGTTAATAACCTGCAATTGGTGGTCGCCTTGGCATACGCCATTTTGGGCTTGATTAGCTTGATTGCGAACAAGACAGGTGATCCGACACAGATATTGGTTTCTGTTGTGTGGATGAATGTCGTTTTGAATGCTATTCGATTGGATTCGAGAGAATCCGCGAGACGGTGAGTACCAACATACGACTGTCCGGCAAAGGTCCGAATGGTCTCAACACAGAGGGGGTGTTATGTCGAGATTGCTGGCTTTTGCGATGGCAGCGATTGTATCGCTGTTTCCGCTGTTCGGGAGTGCCTATGCGGCAGACGCGCCGCTCTTCGAAGATATCCACGTGGTTCAACTTCCGAAGGGCGAGTACGGATACCGCGGTATGCCGGGAACGATTGTTGCCTTGAACGACGGGCGATTACTGCTTGCGTATACGCGCATGCTGCCGACCGGCAGCGGCGACGGCGCGATTGCAGGGAAGTATTCGGAGGACAAAGGCAAGACGTGGGGCGATGAGTTCGTCTTGGTGCCCGACCCTGCTCCGGCAGGCCAGGACTACTATTGCCACCCGAGTCTCTTGCGCCTTCAAAACGGGCAGATCTTCCTCTCCTACATCTACGGGTCGGGGGCGGAGATGCCAAATCTGTTCGGAGGCAACTACTACCGCCGATCCGCGGATGACGGAAAGACCTGGGGTGACCAGCTCATTGTGACCGCGCACCCCGGTTACACCATCATCCACAACGACAAGTTCATCCAATTGTCGACGGGGCGCATCCTCGCACCGGCGGAGTTCCACCTCGACCATACGCGTGGCGACCACGGCGGCTATGTCAGCCTCACCGTGTATTCCGACGACAACGGGTACAGTTGGCGCGAAAGCACGAACATGGTGAACATGCAGCCCATCGAAACGCAGGAACCGCACGTGGTCGAGCTGAAGGATGGCAGCATCATGATGCTGATGCGCACGTACAACGGGTTTGTAGTCCGCAGCTACTCCACCGACAAAGGCGAGAGTTGGTCGGAAGGAGAGAAGATCGAATCGCTTACGTTGCCACCGCACAGTTCGGCGCTCAACATCAAGCACATTCCGAAAACGGGCGACTTGGTCCTACTTCGATGCTCGGACGGCAACAACCGGCGGCGTACGCCCTTGACGTCGATTCTGTCCAAGGACGAAGGGGCGACCTGGACCAATGAGCGCATCATCGGTGGCGACCAGGAAGACGACTACGGCTACCCCGGGTTGACCTTCATCGACGATGTCG
>JBAZRU010000168.1:0-6775 GCA_041662805.1 Candidatus Hydrogenedentales bacterium
CGTGGTTCCGCGCCCAAGTTCGCTATCGACACTAACACTTCCCTTATGGAGTGTAACCATTTCCTTGACCAGGAACAATCCAAGCCCGGTGCCGGGGGATTTGTCGGAGCCGTGGCGCACTTGGTATAAACGCTCGAATACGCGGTCCAGGTTGTCTTGGGCCATCCCGATGCCGGTGTCCTTGATGGTAAGGACAATGCTTGCGCCTTCCAAGCGTGCGGTGACGGAGATGACGCCGCCGCGCGGGGTGAACTTCGAGGCATTCTCCACAAGGTTGAAGATGATCGTGTGAAGTTTGCTTTCGTCTGCTTGCAGGCGAGGCAAATCATAAGGGATGTCGCGGGTAAAGGTCAGGCCCTTGTCTTCGAAGACGGGAAGCAGGGCGGAAGTTATGGAGTCGACGACATATGCGAGGTCGACCGAGCCGAGGCGGAGCGCGACGCGCCCGGATTCGAGCGAGGCCATTTCGAGAATGTCCTCGATGAGCTTCATGAGGCGGTCGGACTCTTCGGCGATGATGCTCAGGAAGCGTTCGCGGCGCTCAGGTTCGATGTCGGGTTTGCGCAGGAGCGTGCTGACGAACCCCTTGATGGACGTCATCGGCGTGCGGAGTTCGTGGGAGACGGCGGAGACGAAGTCGGTCTTCATCTGATCGATCTCGCGTTGCTTGGTGATGTCTTGGAACATGGTCACGAAGCAGTCTTCGCCCTGGAGCAGTTCGGGGATGCGGGAGCGGGTGGCCCAGAGGATGCGCGGGGGAGCTTGGGGAAGGTGGAGTTCTTCCTTGGCGAAATCGCGGCCTTCGGAAGCGGATTCGCGCCACATGTCTCGAAAGCGGGTATCGGGAATCACGGAGAGGAGATTCTCGCCGATGGGTTCGCGCCGCGCATAACCGAGGAGGCTTTGGGCAACGGTGTTCATGAGGAGCACGCGGTCCTGCTTGTCCGTCACGACGACGCCTTCGCCGATAGTTCGGACGATGGTTTCGAGGCGGTTCAATTCCTGCGCGAGGAGGAGAGCGTTGCGGCGGCTGTCGGCCTCGGCCTCGTGACGTTCGATGGCTTCGCCCAAGGTGCGGGCGATGGCGTCAAGCAGTTTGCGCTCGGAAGCGACAAAGGGTCCGATGTCTTTGCGAGCTTGGACTTTGTCCGCGTAGAAGACTTGAACCATGCCGCGCGGTTTACGGTTGATAACGATGGCGGAGGACTGGACGAATGCGGTGACGGAGAATTCGGCGCTGTCGTAAGCGACGCCGTCGAGCACGATGCGCGCGAAAGCGAATTCGGGGAAGCGCCACGCCGAGGGGATGGTACGGACGACGTCGCGGCAGATTTCGGGAACCGTCTCGCGGGTTCGCATGGACTCGGCGACGCCGTAGATGCAGGAGAGTTCTTTCAATTGCTGTTCGTAGGAGACGAGGATGTCCTCGAAACGGGACTCGGCGTGCTGGCGCTGCATTTCGGCGGCGCAGCAGGCGGCAAACACTTCGAGCATGAGGTGAAAGGCGCGGTGGTCTTGGATCGGCTCGGCGGATAGCAGGGCCAGAAAGCCGATGGGCTCGCCGTGGGGACCCTTGACGGGGGCGCCGGCGAAGCCCTTTGCATTTGCCGCGCGAGGCAGATCGTACGTGGGGTATGCGGCAAGCAAGTCGTCGTTGTTGAGGATAAGGACGGATGCATCGCCGGTCATCAGTCTGGCGTAAGGCGTGCCGCGCGTTTCCAGTTGGAGTAGCTGGGGCTCGGGTGTCCGTTGCCAGCACTCGACGATGGCTGCCGTGCCGGGTTGGTCGCTCTTCACTTCGGCGAGCACGGCATATTGGGTTCCAGGCAGCACGGCCAACGCGCCCACGACGGTCCGAAAGAAGTTGGCCTGCCCCAGACTGAGGGTGATAAGGAGCACGCGGGCCAGCTCGGTTCCGGCTCGCCGGATGTCGGAGGTGTTGGCCGCAAAGACGAGCGCAGTGTCGCTTCCGGGAATGCCGCGGATGGTGAAATGGTAATACGCCTCGCCCGCCGCGCTGCACACGGCAATCGTCGCGTTGCCATGAATACAGCCGTCCAGGTCGAAGTGTTGCGCGTCGGGCAGGATGTCACAGAGCTTAGGTTCGGGGGAATCGAGGACGCAGAAGGCCTGCCGGGCCGCGGTATTCGCGTGGACGATGCGGCCGAGCACGTCGACTTCGAGAATAGGATTGGGGATGAGTTCGAAAATGTTGATCATAGGGTAACTGTACTGCAAGGAGGGGAGGGTTTTCACGGGGGGGAGTGGACCAACACGGCGCGGCGTGGTCGCAACCTGAACAAAGAGAATCTCAACGCAGAGTCGCAAAGATCGCCGAGGAACGTAGAGAAGAACAGAGAATAAACCTCTGCAAAGAAGACCACGACGTTGACAGATTGTAGTGCGGACGGGCACGGACGAGCACGGACGAGCACGGACCGGCGCTGACTGGCACGAGGAAGAGAGGGAGTTTCGCCACGGATAGCGCGGATGTCTGCGAATTGACAAAGCGATCAGTCGGAGGGTGAGGCGGGCGCGGAGGGGTCTATCAGCGTGAGGGCTGTGAAGTAGTCCCTGTAGAACCCTCTATCGCGGGAGAGCAGCCGGTCGCATTGCGTTTGGGCATGGGCGGCGATGAGGAAATCGGCGATCACCCGTTTGCGGTTGCCGCCGCGCTCGCGATAGCGGCGCCACGTCTCGCCGGCTCGGGATGCGGCAGTCTGGTCCATCGGAAGGAAGCCGATTCCGAGGATAGCCATCTTCTCTTCCAGCATCTCTCGCGAAGGAAAGAGCGCTGCAAGTTCCGACCATACGATGTCGCTGACAACGAGCCGGCCTTCTTTTGTGCAGCGGCGCAGCGCCTCCATGGATTTCGCGGCGTGTTTGGGGTCATTGCGAAATACGTCGATGAGCACGCTAGTGTCGACGGCTGTGGTCATCGGGCGTCACGCAGGTCCGCGAGAATTTCGTCCGTGGATTTGTCCAGGGGCAAACAGCCGAGGACTTTGGAGAAGGGGTCTTCGAGCGGGGCCTTCTCCGCGACGATGCGGCCGTTTTCTTCTCGCAGGTTGAGGACAACGCCGGGCGTCAGGCCGAGGCTGTCGCGGATGGCTTTGGGTATGGTGATCTGACCTCGTTCGGCGACGATGGCTTTCATGGCGGGTCCTCGACGGTTGGTATGTATATTAAGTATGTATACGTATTTAATTATCATGTATTTTGAATGGGGTGTCAAGTAGGGTCGCCTGGGTGAACGCGCCAATACAGCGACGAATAGGCCATATGCCGGATTCTCTTCGGCGCTGAATGCGCGCGGGAAATGATCACAAATGCTCCATGAAGCGTCGGTGGACCCGGTGCTCTTGCTCATCTTCAGTGTGCTTTTCGTTTGTTCTGCGAAGACGCCCGGAGCGGAGAGTTGGGATACTACAAAGAGAAGACCTTGTCTTCGTCGCGTGCGATTGTGTGCGAACTTTGCCGCCCGTAGATATCGGCCGTACGTCGCGCCGGCTAGAATGTAGTGTAGCTGGAGCCGTTGTCATTCTGCGGTTTGATTCCTGACGATCTCCTATGATTCGGATGTTTCTCTTGCGATTTTCGGTTCGAAAACGAGTTTGAGATCCGTGAGGTGTTGACCGGGAAGTAGGCTGAGAGACTCTCCCGTGCGTGAATCGGGGAAGTCCGGCGGGATGGTCGGCGAGGATATCCATACTTCGTAGCTGCCTGCCGGTAAGCCAGATACGACAAATGAGCCGTCCAGATCTGTCGAGGTTCTTCCGATGGCAAGGGGATCAACTGTGGAGCGTAGCTCCAGACTGAGTCGTTCCGTGGGTTGGCCTTCGGTATCCAGGAGCGTGCCCTCAACTGTAGCGCCGGGTTCCATCACGAGGCGCAGGTCCTTGAGTCCGCCTTTGGGAATCTTGACGGGGGGCAACGTCACGGTGGCGAAGCTTGGCTTTGTCGCGCAAAAAGTAACGACTTCGCTTTCAACCTCAAAACCTCTTAGGACGAAGACACCGTCTTTGCCTGTTTCGCAGGATTGCGAGTTGTGTGGGGATCCCACAGCGGATACATAGACTCCTTCGACCGGATTCCCATGCGCATCTATTGCTTTCCCGCTGAAGGACGGAGTGCTGCACAAGGTGATGGTGTAGTCGCGGATCACTTGCCCTGCCTCCACGGCGATATCGGGGTCTCGGTGCGACACGCAAGCTGGATAGTCTGGGTGATGTGTGTACCAGACGACGTATGGGCCAGGCGCCAAGCCCGAGACTCGAAAACGGCCTGTCGAGTCTGTCAGCTTGCTCTTGGAATACCAGGGGATTTCCTTGTTCTCCGCACACACGTAGATGCCCGAAATGCCCATCGCTGTTTCTGCATCGACTACTTGCCCTTCCAGAGCCGCTGCTTGCGTGGCTTCAAGTTGAATATCGCAGATACTCGCATTTGAGTCCACACTGAGACTAACAAGACCTTCGGCGAGGGCCCAATTGTCATCCAACACACCGAGCCTGAAGGAGCCTGTACCCAAGTCAGCGAATCGGAATCTTCCTGCGGCGTCTGCTAACGTTTCACTGGTTTCAATTGCCCGGTCGGGGTACAGGTGCACTTCGAGGTTGGGCAGGGGTTGGCCGGTACGTGCCTGGATTACACGTCCTGTGACTGCCGCGCCGCGAGTCAAGTGTATGGTGTTGTCGTGGGTACCGGTAGTGAAGTTGTCCGTCGTGATCGCCGCGTATCCAGTAGTGCGCACGTCGAAGCTCCAGTCTCCTTGCCACAGAGCGGGAAAATGAAACTTGCCTTCCGAGTCCGTAACGACGGCGAGTGCCGGGGCTTGGTTGTAGCAGATTGAGATACCTTGGGAGCAGATGCGTGGATACACTTCGGCTCCCGCGATTCCCTTCTGATTGGTATCCACAATGCGACCCGACATTGGAGCGGAGCGTTCGAGTCGCAGGGTGAGGTTGTCTTTTTGGGGAGCGCTGTTGAGGGATGCGTCGGCGATCGCGAGACCAGCATCCGTGTGGGCGACCACGACATATTCTGTCCAGAAGGGAGAGACAACCGTATCGTCTACTCCTATGAACTCGAAGTGGCCCACGGCGTCGGCGTGCGTTGTCTTGGCTGTATTGTCTCGCCGCATCGCCCAGTCTTTGATTCGATACGACTGCCACAGCGTTATGGCTGCGCCGGAAGCAGGTGTGCCGTCCTCGTATAGTACGTTACCGCGAATGACACCACCTCCGGACCTGTTTTGCGCGGCGTCGGCGAGCGCGGCGGCCAACTTTCCAGCGTTCACCGGTTTTGCCGTTGGCGGAGCTAAAGCGGTGGTTTGGTTGCGCGAAAGGGGTGGATCGCGATGGTCCTTTGGAGGGAGTGAACTCAGTGCAGTTTCCGGGAACTGCAGGTGCTGTGAGTCTGAGTAGTGCCAGGCCCCGAGACCTGCCGCGACGATCAGGATTGCAGCGGCTATCTTGGTGATGGGCAATTGGAGGCACGAGGCAGTCGTCGTGGCTGATGGCACGCCGGTACCCATTGGCGCGCCGGTAAGCCAGGGACATGGCGCGGCAAGAACGGCGCTGACGATGCGGGCCTCGCGTTTCCTCAACCACGGTTCGGAGGCGTTCGCTTCTCCGAGGTGGGCGAGCATGTTTTCGCCCAAGGCTTCGCGCGCGCGTTGCATGCGTTTGCGGACGGCGTCGGGCGAGATGTCGAGCAGTTCGGCGATAGTGTCTGTCGAGTGACCCGTGAAGTAGTGGAGCAGCAAAACTTCCTTGAGGATGCTGTCGAGAGCGTGGATCTGCTCGTGTATGAGTTGGCGCATTTCCCGCTTCTCTACGTCTGGATATATCGCGGCTTCCGCCAAGTTCGGTTGAGAATCGAGGCTCGTTTCGCGCAGACGTGCGCGGCGCACGTCGTAAGCGGCGAAGCGGGTTATGCTTACGAGCCATGGGGCAAACTTGTGGGGATCGCGCAGTGTGTGAAGGAATTGAAGTGCTTTGAGGAACGACTCCTGGGAGATGTCTTCGGCGTCGGCTCGGTTGCCGGTGAGCGCGAGGGCAAGAGCGTAGACGGTAGGAAGGTGTCGGTGAACGAGTTCACCGAAGTCTTCGCGACGGCCTGCCAAAACGCGGTGGATTACCGCGGCATCGCCCAGTTTCAGTAGTCGAAGCATGTGGGAGACCCCTATGACTCAGAGATTGTGCCATCTTCGTTGAGTGGCCTGTTAGTTCAATGACGGAGTTTGGGCAGGTTTTGTGACCGAAATGGGGGAGATCGTGTGCGAGCATTGCGATGTGAGTGATGACACGGGAATCGCGTGCGTCCTTGCGGGACGTTCATTGGGGGGCGAAGGTTCCGGGGTATGTCGTGCCTTCAGCACGGAAGAGGCGCAAAATACAAGCGCTGCAATTAAGACTCAGCGGTTGCCGGGAGTATTGCCTTGGGTGTTGAAGATGGTGTCGGCGAAGTCGAGGAGGGCTTGGAAGTCCTCGGCGAGTTGGTCGTGTTGGCCTTCGCGGATGCGGAGGGCGTTGTGGGTGGGGACTTTGAGGAAGTCGAAGACGGGTTGGGCGGCGTCGAATGCGGCTTCGTTGCCGTCAGGGTTGGCCCAGGTGTCTTCTCGGGCTTCGGTGCACAGGACCGCGCGGGGGGCGATGAGGGCGCGCAGGAAATGCTGATCGAAGGGGAGGCGGGTTTCGTTGCCAGCGAATTGGGCGAAATCCTTCTTGAACCAACTGAAGAAGCGCAGAGGACTGGTAATGAGGGCAAGGGT